>JBBAPY010000237.1:0-4874 GCA_040400635.1 Rhodoferax sp. | reverse complement strand
CCGGTGTGCCAGCTCCAGTGCCTGCGCATCTTTGATCAAGATGCCGTACTTCGCCGCTACACCCGTGCCCGCCATGATGGCCACCGGCGTGGCTAGGCCCAGCGCGCAAGGGCAGGCAATCACCAGCACCGCCACCGCACGAATGAGGGCCACCTCCAGCGGCTGACCCGCCCACATCCAGCAAATCAAGGTTGCCAGTGCTACCAGCAGAACTACGGGTACAAATACGGCGCTGACCTGGTCTACCAAGCGCTGCAGGGGCGCTTTTGCGGCTTGCGCGTCTTCCACCAGGCGGATGATGTGCGACAGCACGGTTTGTGTGCCCACCGCCGTCAAGCGCACCAGCACACGACCATCCCCATTGATGCTGCCGCCATGGACTCGCGCACCTAGGTCTTTGGTCACGGGCATGGATTCGCCGGTCAGCATGGATTCATCGGCCTGGGTTTGGCCTTCGCTCACCAGGCCATCGGCAGCAAAGCGCTCGCCGGCTTTGACCACCACCATATCGCCTACCAAGAGCTCGGAGACCGGCACATCGACTTCGCCATCGGGGCCCAGCCAATGCGCGCGCGCCGGGCGCAAAGCGTGCAAAGCACGGATAGCTGAGGTGGTTTGGCGCTTGGCGCGCACTTCCAACCATTTGCCCAATAGCACCAGGGTGATCACGAGCGCAGACCCCTCGAAATACAAATGCACCATAGCGCCTTCTGGCGCACGCAACCATAACCAAACCGACAAGGCCCAACCCGCCGTGGTGCCCAGCGCAACCAACAAATCCATATTGCCGCTGGCCGCGCGCACCGCGTGCCAGGCGGCCCGGTAAAAGCGCGCACCAAGAAGAAACTGGACCGGTGTGGCCAATGCGAACTGCCAGGCGGCAGGCAGCATCCAATGCCAACCCAACAACTCGCCCATCATGGGTAAGACCAGGGGAATAGACAAAGCAAATCCCCAAGCCACCGGCCCAAAACCCGCCCAGGCCGAGGGCTCGGGAGCGTCCAGTGCCGCGTCCGATTCCTTGGGCTCATACCCCGCATCGCGCACCGCCCTGCGCACCAGGGCATCTACCGGGACGGAGGTATCGGGGTTCACCACATAGGCCACGCGGGCCGATTCGGTAGCTAAATTGACGCTAGCGCTTTGTACGCCCGGCACGCGCAACAGCGCTTTTTCCACCCGCCCAACGCAGGAGGCACAGGTCATGCCGCCAATACCAATATCCAGTGAAAGCGGTGAAGTAGTGTTTGCCGTGTCAGGCATAAGAAAAGCCCTTGTGTTGCGTCAAAAAAAGCGCGCCCTCGCCAAGGCACAATGGCCTACAGCGATCACCACGTCTTGAAAGAAGTGCCATGAACTATGAATTTACCGTGACAGGAATGACCTGCGGCCATTGCGAAAAAGCCGTCACCAAAGCCGTTCAAAAGCAAGACCCCAAAGCCCAGGTGCTGATCCAGCGGGATCAAAACCTGGTGCAAATTGAGTCCACCCAGGAACGCGAAACCCTACGCCAAGCGATTGTCGAGGAAGGTTACGCCGTTGCGCCTTGAGGCGGGTCAAGTCCTGCACGCAATCGCTTAAAAAAAACCGCCGGCCAGGTAAAACGGCCCAACTTTACAAAGTCTTGCCATGGCGCAACACCGGCCACATACAAGTGGCGCACGATAGGGCCATCCGAAAAAGCATCTTGCCCTTCGGAACCATTTAAGGAATCTTGTCATGAAAAGCCGCACTACTTTATGGCTGACCACAGCCGCACTGACTTTGCTTACTGGTTACGCGAGCGCCCAAAATAGCCTGCCCAAAGACGACACCGCCAAACCCGGCATGCATGCTATGCATGGCAAAGAAGGCGAGCACATGGGCATGCGCATGAAGCACCACATGCAAATGCTCAAAGCCGAGCTCAAACTAACGCCGGAACAAGAGCCCGCTTGGGCCGCACTGGCCAGCGCCATGACGCCACCAGCGCGTCCGCCACGTCCCGATCGTGCAGAAATGGAAAAACTCAATATGCCCGAGCGGCTGGACAAAATGAAACAAATAATGTCGCAGCACCATGAGGCACGCATGGCCGAGATGGACAAACATGCGGCGGCGGTGAAGACTTTTTATGGGGTATTAAGCCCGGAACAGAAAAAAACTTTTGACGCCAAAGCCATGCCAGGCTGGATGCACGGTCCGCACCATAATTAAACCTTAGATATCTAAAGCGCTGTTTGCAAACCCCGGCTTGCCGGGGTTTTTTACGCCAGCATTTTTTTCAGTTCGCCGCTGGCAATTAAGGCTTGCACATCCGTCGCACCGCCGACTAAAACACCTTTGACAAATACCATGGGGAAGGTAGGCCAGCCCGTCCACATTTTGAGCGCATTGCGCTCGCGCCAGGTGTTGAAATAACTGCCGAATTCCAAGTAGCCATGCGCAATCCCCGCTGTATCTAAGGCGGCGCGCGCTTTTTTGGGCATGGGATTGAGCGCCATACCTACCACCAGGACCTTGTGCTTGGCAATCTCCGCTTCAACCTGGTCCACCATATGGCTATGGTGATTAGCAACGGTCTCTCGGATTGAAGGATAAATACGCGATTCGTCCAATACGTGTCTAGGCATAGTGAAAACTCCGCTAAATCCCGATTATGGTCTTTAGCTTTTTTAGGGCATGACTTGTACGCCTATCAACCAGCCGTGCGCCCAGGCCACCAATAGCAACCACATAACAATGCCTATCTCCAAGGTCAAAATCGTTGAGGATTTGTTTCCCGGCCTATAGACCACTTGGTTAAGCCTATCCCGCGCTCTGGATGCTTTAAAGAGTAAAACACTCCAGAGCAACAGGCTGCCAAATAACAGCAGGTGCGCCACGGTACCGGTAGCCAGCACATGCGCTAATGCCCAGGCCTTGACCGATAAAACCATAGGATGGTGCAACTTAGCTTTGATGGCATTACGCGGAACGTAGGCCGCTGCCATCAAGACCATCGCGCCTAGCGTCAGTAAATAGGCCACCTGTTTCATAGCCGGTGGGGGAGTCCAAAGCACCACAGGTGCGTCACGTGCAACACCAAAGCCGTACACCAACAGGGCAAAACCCAGCAAAGACACCATGGAGTACAACGCTTTGAAATAGGCAGGCCCTAAGCGCCCCAATAAACGGTCACGCAGGCCGTCACCACCGATGCGTAAAGCATGGCTACCCAAAAACAAAATTAAACCTAAGATTAAAAACCACATACACCACCTTTTAAATACCGCTACCGTGCAAGCATACGCCTGCTATACCGGCAGAACAAGGCTGTGCATAAGATTCGAATAAGTAAGCAGTTATCCACAGGCCCAGTCTAAAAGTCTATGTTATTCATTCCAAAGTGCTTCCAATCAAGCATGCCATACACATGCTATGCAATGTTATAAGCCGTTGATCTATATGATAAAAAATAACTTCCCAGAAAAAATGAACAGACTCTTTCTACTACTACTAATTTGAAATACAAATATAAAGAATACCTAAGAACACAAGCTTTCAGTGGACAAGTAGCGTACCCGCTGGTGCAATGCATGCAACTGGAGTACAAAATTTTTCGTCAGGTAAAATCGATTTTTCCTCTCCTCCTCTGTGCAGTTCACCATGCCAGTCCAACCTGATCTCGCTTTTTCTGCCAGTGATGCAGCTGCATTTGAGCTCAAAAGTGCCCAGCTGACCTTGGTGGCTTTAATGGTCAAAACCTCTGACTTGGCTAAGGTTGCGGCTGAACTCTTAAGAAAATTCGGGCCCAATGGCGAAAGCCCGGATTTTTTTGATACCGATGGTCTTGTTTTGGACTTCAGCCAGGCCGGTTTAAGCCTTCCCCATCCCCAATGGAATTTATTGCTCAATACGCTGGCGCAATGCCGCCTGGTAGCCAGTGCGGTACGTGGTCTGGATGAAAGCAGTCTGGCGCTTGCAAAGAAATCAGGCATTGCTGAAGCGCCACCGGAAATCCGCCGCCCGGCAACTGCTAAAGCGAGCCCGGTGGCTGCGCCAACGCCGGTAATACCTGCTGTTGTGCCTAGCAAGGCGTCTAACCCGGCACCAGGTCCTTTGGCCCCAGCACCAGCTGTCAGAGATGGCGCTAATCCAACAATGGTGGTGAACAAGCCCCTGCGCTCGGGGCAAAAAATTTATGCCCGGGGTGCCGATTTGATTGTCATGGCGATGGTGAACCGGGGTGCCGAGGTGATTGCGGATGGCAATATCCATGTGTACGCACCTTTGCGCGGCAAAGCCATGGCTGGTGCACGCGGCAACACCTCAGCCCGGATATTTGCTTTGGCCCTGGAGCCTGAACTTGTGTCTATCGCCGGTGTCTACCGCACCACTGAGCAGGAATTAGGTCCTGATGTGCTGGGCAAGCCGGCGCAGGTACGTTTAAGCGACGATGGAAAAGAAAAAATTATTATTGAAGCGTTGAAAACGTAAAATTCAACGCATTGACCCTCTCTTTGGAAAGATAGCTCTTCATGGCAAAAATTATTGTGGTCACTTCCGGTAAAGGTGGTGTTGGTAAGACAACGACCAGCGCGAGTTTTGCAACCGGCTTGGCCTTGCGCGGACACAAAACCGTGGTGATCGACTTTGATGTGGGCTTGCGCAACCTGGACCTGATCATGGGTTGCGAACGCCGCGTGGTGTATGACTTGATCAATGTGATCACCGGCGAAGCCAATTTGCACCAAGCGCTCATCAAAGACAAACAATGCGAAAACCTGTATGTCCTGGCCGCGTCCCAAACCCGCGACAAGGACGCGTTGACGCAGGAAGGCGTTGAAAAAGTACTCAATGACCTGGCAGCCATGGATTTTGAATTCATTGTGTGTGACTCCCCCGCGGGTATC
>JBBAPY010000236.1:0-4919 GCA_040400635.1 Rhodoferax sp. | reverse complement strand
GGTATGCGCGCGCCGCACGCGCAGGACATGCCGCAGCGCAAAATAATTTGGGCGCTCTGTATTTTGTCCAGGGCAGCTACCAGCAGGCCCTCTATTGGTACCGTCGTGCGGCCCATCATGGCAATGCCAATGCGCAATTCAATCTTGGCTTGGTGTACGAGCTAGGGCGAGCGGTACCCCCTGACCGGGAAAAAGCGCAATATTGGTACAAATTGGCCGCGGCCCAAGGGCATTGGGATGCCCAATACAACCTCGCCCGGCTCAATGACGACGACTTACCTCCCCTGCCCTCTCGCCCATGAAAAATGCATACATTGCCTCGGCGCTGACCCTCGCCCTTGGGGTAAGCTGGGCGCAGGACATTGCGTCGCAAGTCCCAGGTCTGCTGGTTCGCACCGCAGCGTGTGTGGGCCATGACGCTAACCACATAGGGGGAACCCTATTTAATAAAACGGACGATACGATTTACGGCTGGTACCAGATCAAGATTTACGACGAAGCCGCAAGCGCTCTCTTGACGAAAACCGAAGCATTTACCGCATACGGTCGGCAATCGAAAAAATTCAATATCAAATTGGGCGCCGTGAGCTGCGCCAAGCCCAACAGGTATGCGTTGCGCATCATTTGCAGTGAAACCAACGAATCCCATAAACTGCCTGCGGTTCACTGCAACTCCCAAGAAGAAATTTAGACGCGCGGGCAAGCGCTCGCGCGCAGTGCGGGCCAGCCCACGGCTTACTGACCACTCATGAACGACGCGCTCCAGTACCTGTTTAACCCGGCCCAGCTTTTCGGTTATGCAGCCCTTGTTTTGGGTGTCATGTCTTTTTTGCAAAAGGACGACCGCCGCTTCAAGCTTTATATGAGTGCCGAATGTTTAGCCTATGTAGTGCACTTCGCGCTGCTGGGCAACCCGACGGCGGTAGCCAGTTCGGTGATATCGGTATCGCGCTCCGTGCTCTCGCTCTACACCAAAGCGGCTTGGGTCGCTTTCACCTTAGTGGCACTGAACCTTGCCTTGGGCTGGCACTTGGTCGAGGTATGGTGGAACTGGCTGCCATTACTGGCCTCGTGCATCGGCACGCTGGCGCTCTTTCTGCTCTCGGGCAAACGCATGCGCTTGACCATGCTGCTGGGCACGGGGTGTTGGTTGGCCAATAACATCCTTAGTGGCTCCATCGGAGGCACCGCCCTGGAGCTTGTCATTCTGGCAACGAATTTGCGCACTATTTATACCCTGTGGCGCCAGGAGGCCCTTACGCCCACCGAGGACCATGAAGCGCAAGGTGGTCCATAGCCGGTGTAGCGGATATCAGCCTAGGAGCGTCGCAATGGATATTCTTGGTACAGCACCGTACCCCACAAGGCCTTGCACCAACCCAAGGTGCTTACCCCTGGCAACAAGTTATCGGACCATGCACGGTGACTTGGGGTTGAATGTCCAGCCGGGAATCAGGTACTGCATCGCCACCGCATCATTGCGCGCGCCCAGGCCTTCTTGCAGGTAGAGCTGGTGGGCCTTTTCCACTTCCACCATGTCCAGTTCTACGCCTAGCCCGGCTTGCGTCGGCACGGTGATGCTGCCGTCCACAATGTGCAGCGGCGCTTTTGTCAGCCGCTGACCGTCCTGCCAAATCCAATGCGTGTCTATGGCCGTCACCTTACCGGGCGCCGCTGCTGCCACGTGCGTAAACATGGCCAGCGAGACATCAAAATGGTTGTTGCTGTGCGAGCCCCAGGTGAGGCCCCAGGTCTGGCAGGTTTGGGCAACGCGGACCGAGCCTTGCATGGTCCAAAAGTGCGGGTCGGCCAACGGGATGTCCACCGATTGCAAGGCCAGGGAATGGGCCAACTCGCGCCAGTCGGTGGCCACCATATTGGTAGCCGTCATCAGTCCGGTGGCGCGGCGAAATTCGGCTAGCACCTCGCGCCCGCTGAAGACGCCCTCGGCGCCGCAAGGGTCTTCGGCATACGCCAGCACTTCGCGCTGGTCGCGACACAAGCGCACCGCGTCTTTGAGCAGCCAGCCGCCGTTCGGATCGAGCGTGATGCGGGCCTTGGGAAAGCGCGCATGCAGGGCTTGCACCGCCGCGATTTCTTCTTCTCCTGGCAGCACGCCTCCCTTGAGCTTGAAGTCCGCAAAGCCATAGCGCGCGTGCGCTGCCTCCGCCAGACGCACCACGGCATCGACGTCCATGGCTTTTTCGTGCCGCAATCGCTTCCAATCGTCGGCCGCATCGGGCTCGCTGTGGTAGGGCAAATCGGTAGCATGGCGGTCGCCCACATAAAACAAATAAGCCAGTACCGCCACCTTGTCGCGCTGCTGGCCTTCACCGAGCAAAGCGGCCACCGGAACGTGCAGAAACTGGCCCAAGAGATCGAGCAGCGCACTTTCCACGGCAGTGATGGCATGGATGGCAATACGCAGATCAAATGTCTGCAGGCCACGGCCTTCGTTATCGCGCGCGGCAAAGGCTTCGCGCATGTGATTGAGCACGGCGTTCCACTGGCCTAGGGGCTGACCGATCACCATTGCACGGGCGTCTTCCAGGGTCTGGCGGATTTTTTCACCGCCAGGCACTTCGCCTACCCCTGTGTTACCGCTGCTATCGGTCAGCAGCACCAGGTTGCGGGTAAAGAAGGGCGCGTGGGCACCACTGAGGTTGAGCAGCATGCCATCGCGCCCCGCCACTGGTATGACGCGCATGGCAGTGATGGTGGGCGTGGCACCCACTGCGGCAAGGGTGGTGTTGGAAGCGGAATCGGGCATGGACTTTTCTCCTGAGGTGGCGCGCGCTAAGCCGCTTAACAGTGCCTTAAATAGTAAGTCACCATTGAACTTGGGCGGCAACTATTGCGATCTTGTGAGCCTGTCCTTGCTATTGGCCAGGTGGGTGCGCATGGCGGAGCGCGCGGCATCCGTGTCCTGGTTGCAGATGGCGCTAAAGATGCTCTGATGCTCGCCATGCACCTTGCGCAGGTAGATGAGGCGGCCCTCTGGCGCGCGGTTGGGCGTATTGACCCGGGCGCGCGGAATGATCATGGTGCCCAGGTAATTCATCAGGTCGGCAAAGTGGCGGTTGCCAGTGGCACGCGCTACTTCCATGTGGAACTGAAAGTCTGAAGGCACCGCATCGGACTCGCCTTCAATGGCGCCCGCAAAGGCATCGAGCATGTCCTGCATGGCGGCCAGGTGGTGCTCGGTGCGCCGCTGCGCGGCCAGACCAGCAGCCTCGGTTTCCAGGCTTATGCGCAGCTCAAGCAGCGCGATGACATCGGACACGGTATCGAAATCCACGTCGGTAATACGGAAGTTGCCATGGTCGGGCGCGGGGGCCAGGGCAAAAGTGCCCACGCCATGGCGCGTCTCTACCAGCCGGTTGGCCTGCAAACGCGAAATGGCCTCGCGCACCACGGTGCGACTGACGTCAAAGCGGGCCACGATCTCGGATTCGGTCGGCAACTTGTCGCCAGGCTTGATAGCGCCTTCACGGATACTGGCGGCCAAGCTTTCCATGACTTCATTGACCAAGCCGCGCACCCGCCGCGGGCGTGCCGCATCAGTCGCGATTCCAAGCGGCACAGAACTAAGGGTTTCTACTAGGTTCATGGAAAAATCCTTGACGCAAGCGAAGCGATTGGTGAGAATTTAACACATACGACATCAGACAACTATACAAATTTCCGGCAAATGACCCTCAAAGTACACCATAGGCTACTTTTAACCGGCGCCGCAGGCGGACTCGGTACCGCATTGCGCGAACGACTCAAAGCCAATTGTGATGTGCTCCGGTTATCGGATCGCGGCAACCTGGGAACGGCCGGCGCCGGTGAAGAAATTGCGGTGGCAGATCTGGCCGATGCCGACGCCCTGGGTCAGACCGTGCAAGGTTGTGACGCAATAGTGCATATGGGCGGAATGTCCCAAGAAGGCCCCTTCGGGCCTATATTGCAAGGCAATATTCTGGGTGTCTACAACTTGTACGAGGCGGCCCGCCAGCATGGCGTCAAGCGCGTCATTTTTGCGAGCTCCAACCACGTCACCGGCTTTTATCGCCAAGACGAGGTGATTACACCCGCGCATCCGGCGCGGCCCACCGGTCTGTATGGCGTCAGCAAGGCCTTTGGCGAAGACCTCTCCCGCATGTACTTCGACCGCTACGGCATCGAAACGGCTTGCTTGCGCATCGGCTCATCGTACGCCGAACCCACAGACCGGCGCATGCTGGCCACCTGGCTGAGTTTTGACGATCTGCACCGTCTGATTACGGCCTGTCTGACCACGCCGGTACTGGGCCACACCATCATTTACGGGGTGTCGGACAACGCGGTATCGTGGTGGGACAACAGCGCCGTGCGCCATGTGGGATTCGTACCCCGGGATTCATCCGATGGCTTTCGCCAAGGCATGTACGCCCGCACGCAAGAACCGGATCTGAGCGACCCCACGGTGCAGTTTCAAGGGGGCGTCTGGGTCATGGCCGGAATTCCCATGACTGCCCACAAGCGCGGTAAATAAGCGTGTCTCCTTTAACCCATTTGCGGGCGGACTTACTGCTGAACGTGCATAACAGCACCGGGGAGTCTCCGGTCTGGCACGCGCAGGAGCAGGCCTTGTACTGGGTGGACATCCCGGACAAGACGCTGCACCGCTACCAGACGCAAAGCGGTCAGCACCAGCAATGGCGCGCACCCGAGATGCTGGCTTGTTTGGTCCGCGGCACCGGTGCATCGTCATGGATTGCGGGCACCGAGTCCGGCATGTTCGCGCTGGATACGCAACTTCACGATGCACTGGGTTTTACCCGCTTGGCGACGGTAAACCATGCCATGCCCGGTATGCGCTTTAACGACGGCCGGTGCGACCGCCAGGGGCGCTTTCTGGCCGGCACCATGCTGATGGATATGGCGGCGGCAAA
>JBBAPY010000235.1:0-4943 GCA_040400635.1 Rhodoferax sp. | reverse complement strand
CGCTGCGACATTCGAAAAACAAAAAATTGGTTTGCGAATCGGCTACGCGCAAACCCAGCGCTTGGATGGCCTGGGCCACGCGCGCACGCTCGGTGCGCAAACGCGCCACCGAGGCATGCATCCAGGCATCGTCTTCCAGGGCGGCGACAGCGGCCAATTGCGCGGCGGCATTCACGTTGAAAGGCGTTTTAGCCGAACCCATAACGCGTGCAATTTCCGCATCCGAACACACCGCATAACCCACGCGCAAACCCGCCAAGCCATAGGCCTTGGAGAAAGTGCGCAGCACCACAAAGGGCAGGCCGCTGGTCTTGAGCATTTCCAAGCCATCGACACTGCCGGGGTCGGCGTATTCAAAATACGCTTCGTCTAGCACCAGCAGGCTGCCCGGCTGCACCGCACGCAGCACGCGCTGCAAATCTTCATGGCTGAGCGCTGGCCCCACCGGGTTCCAGGGCGAGGACAAAAACACGATGCGCGGGCCTGCGGCCAAGGCGCGCTCCAGCGCGTCTAAGTCGAAGCCAAACTCCGCCGTCATCGGCAGCTTGACCACGGTAGCGCCAATCGCCAAGGGTTCGATTTCATGCAGACCAAAACTAGGCACCACGGTCAGCACCTGATTGCCCTGTACCAGCATGGCGCGCGACACTGCTGCAATCATTTCTTCCGAGCCATTGCCCACCACAATCTGCGCCGCATCCACCCCTAGGCGAGTTGCCAACGCGGCGCGTAATGCAGTACAGGCCGGGTCCGCGTAGCGCCAGGGCTCGAAGGCGCTGGAGGCCAAAGCCTGCATCACCTTGGGCGAGCAGCCTTCCGGGTTTTCGTTGCTGGCCAATCGCGCAATGTCTTGCATGCCCGATGCAGCTCTGGCAATGGCCACATTGGTGCCCGCGTTATAGGGCGGCAGCGCCGCGACATGCGGGTTGAAATGCAGGCCCTGATGCCTTGCGCTCACGATACAGCCTCCGGGTGAATGGGGATGGCGCGGGTGCGCGCTTGGGCTTGTGCCTGCGATTTTTCTTCGGCAATGCGCTGCGCCATGGCGCGGCGAAAGCGCGTTGGCCCCAGGTCAATCTTCAGGCCGATGGGCGGCACGCTGGCGGTTTCGATGCCGCGGTGCACGGCTTCCAAAATCACCTTGTCTTCGGCAAATGCGCCGCGCACCGAGGCGGTGAACTGGCGCGACACTTCGGCATCATTTGGCGCGAAATTGCGCATCTGAAACCAGTAATAGCGCGTGTGGTTTTCATCCACGGGGGTCATAAAGTTGTAGCTATCCATGATGAAGCCATCCGGGTGTAGCGGCTTATCATCGCCCCCGGTACCGGCCGGTACAAAAATCGCCTTGATATAGGCATGGCTGGGAAAGCGCACTTCGTATTGCTGCTTGCGGTCGCAGTTGCCTTTAAATTTCAGGAAGGGCACATAAAAAGGCGCCGGTTCTACATTGCGCATCCAGCGCGATACCGTGACACCGTTATCGGCCACGGTCGTGTCCAGCGGTGTGTCTTCGCAAGCCGCGTTGCCAAACGAACTTTGATGTACCCAGGACACGTGCGAAGGGTCTAGCAAGTTGTCGGTGATGTGCAGGTAATTGCAGACCATGTCGATAGCCTCGCCCTGGTTGCAGCCCCAGGCCGGGTCGTCCCAATGGGGTATGTGGTGAATGGTGGCCACGTCGGCGCGCTCGGGCTCGCCCATCCAAATCCACAACAGGCCGTAGCGTTCATGCACCGGGTAAGCACGTACCCGCGCGCCCGGCGGGATGCTGTCCATGCCCGGCACCTTGACGCAGGTGCCGCTGCAATCAAAGGTCAGGCCGTGGTAGCCGCACTCCAGGTCGTCGCCCTGAATACGGCCCAGCGAGAGTGGCAATTTGCGGTGTGGGCAGGCGTCTTCCAGCGCGGCGGCGCTGCCGTCCAACTTGCGGTAGAGCACGATGCGCTCGCCCAGCACTTGCACGGCAAGCGGGCTACTACCTAGCTCGCGGTCCCAGGCGGCGATATACCAGGTGTTGCGCAAAAACATGTGAAGACTCCTTGCAAAAAACGCGGCCCGCGCAACCGGACATTGCTGCCCGGATTGGGTCTGATTAAGTATAGTTGTCTATACAACTTAAGCTAAAGCGGGAAAACCCTGAGCCTACATGCCTCATGCCAGGCGTATAGTTGTCTAGACAACTTAAGGAACATCTGCATAAGTCCAAACCCGTCATTGCGAGCAAAGCGAAGCAATCCACTTTGGCTCGCGAATCTTGCCCTGATGGATCGCCGCGTCGCTGCGCTCCTCGCGATGACGGGCTTATGCATATCTTCCTTAAAGCACCGTAACATTTGCCCACACGCCACAGACCTCATTGGAGCACGCATGATCGACCAAGACACCCGGACAGCTTACCAAAGATACGGCGCCGTGCCCTTGCGCCAGGTGGTCAGCATGGATTGGATTGAGCGCTTGCGCGAAGGCGTGGAGGAGAATTTGCGCCAGCCCGGCCCCTACGCCAAGCACTACACGCCCGAGGGCAACCCGGGCCGGTTTTTTGGTGACTATTGCAACTGGCAGCGCATCGACGCCTACCGCGACTTCTTTTTTGAGTCACCCATCAAGCAATTGGCGGCACAGCTCATGGGCTCGCCCAAAGTCAATCTCTACCACGAGCATGTTTTGGTCAAAGAGCCGGGCACCAAAGAGCGCACGCCTTGGCACCACGACCAGCCTTACTACCCGATAGACGGCGAGCACATCATCAGCTTTTGGATACCGCTGGACCCGGTGGCCAAGGACACCGCCATCGAGTTCATTGCAGGCTCGCACGCCTGGGGCCGCTGGTTCACCCCGGCGCGCTTTGTGGATTCCAAAACCCATACCGCCGCCGAAGATCCGCGCTTTGAGCCGCCGCCTGACTTTGAAGCGCAGCGCGCACAGCATCAGGTGTTGCAGTGGCCATTGGAAGTGGGTGACTGCATTGCCTTTCATGGCCTGACGGTGCACGGTGCTCCGGCTAATGCCAGTCCCAACCGACGCCGCGCCTTTTCGGCGCGTTTTACCGGGTCGGACGCGCGCTTTGTATTGCGCAGCGGCTTTATGTCTCCGCCACCGCCCCCTTCGGGCGGCCCTAAGCCGGGGGCAGCCATGGACTCGGCGGCGTTTCCCGTCTTAATTGCGGCTTGAACAATACGGCCTTCTGTGAGGCCGATCGGAGCTGAGACTTCGCGCACCAACAGGCGCTAGCCAGCGGAAAAACCCCGACACCTTGGCGACTTTTAGGGCCAAGCGCTGGCAGGCGCGTATGGATGCTCCCCTGCACTTGTTAAATGGTAAATTTAACGCTGCGCTGTCACTAGACCAGCCGGAGTTACCCACGCTGGTGGCCTTGGGGCTGTTACCGCACGGGAAAACTTTGCAAACTGGGGGTGAAAGGGCTGCAAGGCGCACCCTCAGCAGCTTTGTGCAGGTTCGCGGCCATGGCTACCGCAAGGCGCTTTCTAGCCCCTTGAGCGCCGAATCAGGATGCAGTCGCCTGAGTCCGCATTTGGCGTTTGGAACCGTCTCCCTTCGCACCGTGCACCAGGCTACCGAGCTGGCAATCGGTAATACGCCCGATCGAGAACTGTCGTATGCGCTACGCGGCTTTGCGGGGCGGTTGCGCTGGCATTGTCATTTCATGCAAAAGTTAGAAGATGAGCCCGACATCGAGTTTCATAATTTCGCCCGCGTTTGCGATGGCTTGCGGGAGGATGCGTTCGACAGCAATCATTTTGAAGCCTGGTGCGCAGGCCAAACCGGCTACCCCATGGTGGATGCCTGCATGCGTTCGCTACGAGCCACAGGCTGGCTGAACTTTCGCATGCGGGCCATGCTGGTGAGCTTTGCCAGCTACCATCTATGGCTGCACTGGCGACAAACCGGTCTTTTTTTGGCGCGTCAATTTCTAGACTTTGAGCCAGGCATTCACTGGAGCCAGATGCAGATGCAAAGCGGTACCACCGGCATCAACACACTGCGAATTTATTCCCCTACTAAGCAGGCACAAGACCAGGATCCAAAAGGTCATTTCATTCGCCGCTGGGTACCAGAACTTACCAAAGTACCGCTGCCCAATTTGGCAGAACCGTGGAAGATGGACCTAAGCGTGCAGCACATGGCGGCTTGCATGATCGGCGTTGACTATCCACTGCCCATCGTTGAGGACAAGGCAGCCATGAGAGCCGCTAAAGACAAAATGTATGGTCTGCGTAAAACACCGCAGGCCAAGTTAGAGGCGGCGGATGTGCAGGACCGCCATGGGTCCCGAAAGAGCGGGCTACCTGCCGCCAACCATAGACCTAAGTCTAAAATCTCCGCTAAAGCCGATGTACCTTCACGTCAGCGTGACTTTTTTTCCTAGGGAACACTGCAGAACAGATGACCGCTGCTTAGCGCCACAACTTACATGAGAAGACACTTGGTTTAATTCCATTAAGTCTGGCGCCGAGCGACATTTATCTGATTGCCAACGAAAGCGCCGACTTACCAAAGTGAAATCACTCCAGCCCACTTGATTTTTCACTTTGGGCTGAGTGAAAATGGGGCAAAAAACCAGTTTGTTGCATAATGCAACAAAATTAGGTATTACACGATTTATTACACGGTCTATTTTTACCCGTATAAGTCATTGATTTATATGGGTATTACAGAAACCTAGTTTTCTGTTAATCCGTAGGTCCCTGGTTCGAGCCCAGGTTGAGGAGCCAAAACCCCTTTAAGAACAACGACTTAAATCGTTGTTTTTATTTAAAGTATTAATTACACGGTTATTACACGAATATTAAGCCTGCCGCTGGTTGCTTTTTCCTAAAAGTCGTTGTAAAGTGCTGACATGCGTGTACCAGCAAGCGAAACCGTCATAGTCAAGCCTGAATTGATTAGGCTTGTGCGTCGTGACGACAGCAAAAAATGGC
>JBBAPY010000234.1:0-5029 GCA_040400635.1 Rhodoferax sp. | reverse complement strand
ATGGCCAAGGAGGGGAACCAGTGGAACTGAACCGAGAAAAATATGATGAGCAGGTAGGCGATAAAAAACTCGGGCAGCGAGATGGCAATCAAGGTCAGGATATTGGACAAGCGGTCTGACAGCTTGCCTTCATTGATAGCGGCCAGCACGCCCAGACCGACAGACAAGGGGATGGCGATGACAGCCGCGTAGCCGGCCAAAAACAAAGTGTTGCGCAAGCGCGGTAGTAGGTCGTCGATGATGACGCGCTTGTTGGTCAGGGCCACACCCAGGTCGCCGTGCAGCGCGCCGACCAGCCAATTCCAGTAGCGCAGGTGGGCGGGAACGTCCAAGCCCAGTTCGCGGCGAAACACGATCAGCGCCTCGGGTGTCGCGCCTTGTCCCAGCACGGCCGAAGCGACATCGCCCGGCAAAATTTGTGTACACACAAATATCAAGACCGAAACTGCAAACAGGGTCAGTATCCCCAAAAGCAGCCGGTTCACAATCAACTTGGCCATGACGAGCTATCGTTAGTTAAAAATAAGAGGCGGTTCACTTGCACCGCGGCGCGTAGCATAACCCCATGACAAGCTTACCAAAAAAAGCATAAAAAAAGGGCCGGACGCAAGCCCCAGCCCTTTTTAATCATTCACAAAACGACGCCGTCTGTTACCAGGCCGGCGCGCTTGCAAATTTAGGCGAACCAACCTTTTTCAGGGATACGGTCATCACCCATGTCGTAGCGGCCTGATAGCGTCAGGCCTTGCAGCTTGGTGCTGTGCGCGTCCAGGTAATCCTGCACCGCGTAGTTGATCATGCCGGCGTTTTGCGACACCAGTTCTTGGCAACGCGAGTACAGGTCTTGGCGCTTCTTCTGGTCGATTTCGATACGGGCGGCTTCCAGCGCTTTGCTGAATTCCGCATTCACAAAATGGCTGTCGTTCCAGGGATTGCCCAAGCCGCCGTAGAAGGTCGACGTGAGTTGGTTGTCGATGGTCGGACGGTTGCCCCAGTACACCGCGCAGAAAGGCTGCTTGAGCCAGACATTGTCCCAGTAGCCGTCACCCGATACGCGCTTCAAGTCCAGGTTGATACCCGCCTTGGACAGCGATTCCTGGAAGATCTGACCCGCATCGGTAGCGCCCGAAAACGCGCCTTCGGACACTTGCAACTCAATCGCACCCGTGTGGCCTGATTTCTTCATGTGGAACTTGGCTTTTTCCGGGTCAAAGCGGTTCATGGTCTGGTTGGGGTTGTAGAACTTCATCTTCGGTCCGACGCAGTTGTCGTTACCGATAGAAGCGTAGCCGCTGTAGACGTTGTCCACGATTTTCTGGCGGTCCACGCCGTACTTCAGTGCCAGCATCACGTCCTGGTTGTTGAAGGGCGACTTGTCGGTGTGCGCTACGAAGCAGAAGCGGTTGCCCATGCCTGGAGTGCGCGAGACTTTGAGCGCCGAGTTTTTAGCCAACAAGGCCGCTGTCTTGGGGCTCACGCGGTTGATGATGTCTACCGTGCCGGTTTGCAAGGCAGTCGTGCGTTGGTTGGCATCCTGGATGTAAATCAGTTCAACACGGTCAAAGTTGCCACGGTTGGGCTTCCAGTAGTTGCCAGGCTTGCGCTTGAAGGTCGCACGCACACCAGGCTGGAATTCGTCGAGCGTGAAGGCACCAGTGCCATCGGGCTTGCTGAAGTCTTTGAAACCATTGGGCACCACGATGATGTGGTAGTCGCTCAGGTTGAAGGGCAAGTCCACGTTGCCCTTGTTCATGGTGATTTGCACCTGGGTGGCAGACAACTTCTTGATCTCTTTGATGTCCGCTAAAAGCGCTTTGGCAGGTGATTTGGTCTCACCGCGGTGCATGTTGAGGGAATAGATCACGTCATCAGCGTCCAGCGTTTTGCCGGATGTGAAAGTGATGCCCTTGCGCACATTGAAGGTCCAGTCGGCAGCGCCGGGCTTGACTTCCCAGCTCTCGAACAGTTCGGGGGTCGCGTCGCCGTTGTCGCCCACTTCTACTAGGTTGTTCCACAGCATCAGGCTCATGGTGATAGGGATGGAGTCCGCATACGTTACGGGGTCCAGGCTGTCTGAGGGCGAGCCGCCTTCCATACCCATGCGCAGGGTGCCGCCTTTTTTCGGTGCGCTCTGGGCCATGGCCGGGGAAACACCCAGGGTGGATGCCAGGCCTACCGCGGAAGCGCCGAGAATGATTTGGCGACGGTCCAGGATGATGCCCGAGTCGCTGTTGTGTTCGACATTTGCCATTTTTGAAGTTCTCCAATCCAAGCAGATTTATTAACAGGTTTCCGCAGGCCAGCCAATCGATACAGGCCACGCGGAATCGGAGTGCAATAAGCTTTGCGCTCTGCGGGCATGGTAATCCAATATTGGGTCCCGCTCAAGCCAAAGCCATGGGCATATTCCCTAGGTTTTTGCCAGTGCGGCCCGCCTTGGACAATTCCTGAAATTGAGTCCCTAGGCGCAGCTGCACCCTTACGGTGCTTAGCGCCCCGCCCAGCGCGCAGGGCGCTTTTCCCCAAAGGCGCGTGGGCCTTCGGCGGCATCCTCCGAGCGCAGCATGGCCTGGTACACCGGCAAAGCGCCTGTGCGCAGCACCTCGTAGGCTTGCGCGATCGGCAGGCTGGCCGTGGCGCGGACGATTTCCATCACCGCCCCGACCGCCAGTGGCGCCGCCTGCACGATCTGCCGCGCCAGGGCCATTGCGGCGGCCGTTAAATCCTCGGGCGCGACCACCTGGTTGACCAGGCCCCAGCGCGCCGCCTCGGCAGCGCCCATGCGCCGCCCGGTCAGCAGCAGTTCCAGCGCTATAGCGCGCGGCAAGCGCTGGGGCAGACGCAGGACGCCGCCCGAGTCGGCCACCATGCCCAGCTTGACCTCGGTCAGCGCAAATTCGGCGCTTTCGCTGGCTACGATGAGGTCGGCGGCCAGCGCCAGCTCAAATCCGCCGCCCATGGCCAGACCGTTGACCGCCGCGATGACCGGTTTACCCAGATCAAAAAACTCGGTCAGCCCGGCAAAGCCGCCCGGCCCGTGGTCGGCGTCTATGGCCTCGCCCTCGGTGGCGCCGGCCAGGTCCCAGCCCGCCGAGAAAAAGCGCCCGGTGCCGGTAATGATGCCCACGCGCAGCTTTGGGTCGTCGCGCAATTGCTGGAAGGCGGCGTAGAGCGCCAGACTGGTGGCCACATTGATGGCATTGGCTTTGGGCCTGTCCAGGGTGATGGTGAGCACGCCGTCTTGGGCATTGCGGGTGACAGCTTCAGCCATGGGCTTCTCCAGCTAAACGAATCAACACATCGACTGCCAGTACACCCCGTCCTGCGGGCAGCACCAGTACCGGGTTCACGTCCAGCTCCAGCAGCGCGTGTGCATGGGCCTGGGCATAGGCGGCAATCGCCATCACAGCATCGAGCAGCGCCGCTACATCGCCCGCCGCCTTACCCCGAAAACCGGCCAGCAGCGGCCAGACTTTGAGCGACTGCAAGGCCAGCAGCACTTCATCTCGGGCCACGGGAAACAACAGGGTGCGGGCGTCTTGCAGCAATTCCACCAAGATGCCGCCTGCGCCCACCGTGAGCGAAAGGCCAAACTGCGTATCACGCTGCACACCCACGATGATTTCGGCCACCACCTGACTGGCCATGTGCTCGATTAAAAAGCGGTCGGACAGGGCGCCCATGCGCGCCACCGCGGCGCGCACACCTTCGGCGTTTTGCACGTTCAGTTGCACACCGCCGGCCTCCGTCTTGTGCGCCAACTGGGCCGACACCGCTTTGACCACCACCGGGTAGCCTAGGCTGTCGGCAAAAGCTGCGGCCTGTGCGGCGCTGACCACCTTGCCCTGCGGCACCGGCAGACCGAAACCTGCCAGCGCCCGCTTGCCCGCGGCTTCGTCCAGGGTGTGCGATGGCGCAGCGTTTGCGTTCGGTTTTGACGCGGCGCTTTCGTCGCCAATGGGCGCACCCGGGCCTGACCAGGACAGCGGCACCGCATCGGCCAAGGGCTGCAACTGCGCCAAGCGCGCGCGCGCGGCCCCGATGCGGGCGGCGTGGGCGATGGCGTCCAGGCAGTCAGGGATGCCATGCATGGGCGCAATCCCCTGGGCCATCAGCGCATTGGCGTATTCCTCGGGCAAGTCTTCAGGCAGGGAGGCGACCACGGTGGCGCCGCGGCCCCCGTTGCTTGCCGCCGCCGCAAAAGCAGCTACCGTCGTGCCCCAACTGTCGGCGCTGCAGCGGTCCAGGCGCGGGTAGTCCAGCACCAACAGGCTGGCGTCAAAGCCGCAATCCATCAGGCCGGCAAAGCATTCCTTCTGCGCCGCCAGATCGCCCCAGATGTAGGTGTGGTAATCCAGCGGGTTAGCTACGTTCACTTTGTCGCCCAGCACGGCGCGCAGACGCGCTTGCGCGGCGGGGGGGATGGCCGGCATCTCCAGGCCGCGCGGCTGCGCCAGGTCGGCCACCAGCGAGGCTTCGCCGCCCGAGCAACTGGCCGAAATAATGCGCTTGCCCGAAAGCGGTCCGTGCACATGCAAAAACTTACAGGTCTCGATCAGGCCCGCTGGGTCGCGCACCCGGGCGATGCCGCAGCGGGCAAACAGCGCGTCATACAGCGCGTCCGGCCCGGCCAGCGAACTGGTATGGCTCATGGCGGTTTGTGCGCCCAGCGCGGAGGAGCCGGCTTTTAAAGCGACCAGCGGCACACCCTGGCGCAAGGCTTTGAGGGCCACGCGGGAAAACGCGGCCACATCGTCCAGGCCTTCAATATGCAGGCCGATCACACTCACCCGCGGGTCCGACAGCAGACTCTCGACCAGGCTCTCCATGCTGTTGCCCGCTTTGTTGCCCACGGTTATTAGGTAGGCCAGCGGCAGGCCACGGGTTTGCATGGTCAGGTTCAGACCGATATTGCCACTTTGGGTGATCAGTGCCACGCCCTGGCTTTGGCGCTGGCCGCCGTGCTGGTCAGGCCACAGGGCCACGCCGTCCAGGTAATTGAGCATGCCGTAGCAATTCGGGCCTATCA
>JBBAPY010000233.1:0-5050 GCA_040400635.1 Rhodoferax sp. | reverse complement strand
CGCGCCCTCGTAGCGCAGCACGATAAAGCGCAAAGGCTGATCCGAGCCCTGGGCTACCGCCATGAAAGAGCCCATGCCCAACTTGGCCACTTCACGCGGCCCCAGCACCGTGCAGCTGATTTTGGAATGCTTGGCCAAGGCCTGGGCGGCGCTGGCCAGGTCGCTAGGTGTGGCCAGGTTGGCCGGGCGGTTGGCCCATTCTTTGGCCAGTTCCACGCCAGCGACCACGGCTACCGTCCGGTCAAATACGGCTTTGACCTCGGCCAGCTTGGGCACTGCGATCAGGGTTTTTTGCAGACTGCGCGGCTGCGGCTTGGATTTACTGGTGGTGTAGACGTAGGTTCCATCGGCCACCGCCAGCACGGCAGCACGCACCGCGTCCGCGCTGGCCACACCGGCAAAACACACGACTAGGCGTTTCAGGCTGGCAGATTTGCCCAGGCCCAAGGCCGCTTGCAAGGCGTTTTTAACCTGGCGGGCTTTGCCCTCACCCGCGCTCGCCAGCACCACCCGCACGGCAGCGCACTGGCTGGGGCGGTACAAGACCAGGCATTTGCCCACGCCGGTTTCCAGGTCGCCCGACTTGAGGGCGCCGCCGATCAGCAGGGATACCTCGTCTTTTGCTGGTTTAAAGTCTTTGGGCACCAGCACCACCAGCAAGTCACATTTCTCGGCGGCGGCGCTTGCCATTTCCAAGGCTTTGATTTCAAAGTTCATAATTGGCCCTTTCTACGGCGTCCATGTTATTCCATTCCTCCATCCGCAAGGAACTCGCGCGCACCTTTGGTGCCACCTTGGTAATTCTTATTACCGTGGTAATGACCACGACCGTGATCCGGACATTGGGCGAGGCCACCCGTGGCATTTTCGACCCCACAGATGTGATGATCATCATGGGCTACTCGGTGCTATCCCAACTGCCTGCGATTTTGTCCTTTAGCCTGTTCTTGGCCATTGTCAGCGTGCTGACCCGCATGTACCGCGACAGCGAAATGGTGATCTGGCTGGGCAGTGGCCGGGGGCTTAGTTCGCTGATCCGCCCGCTTTTGCGCTTTGCCTGGCCGGTGTTTGTGCTGATACTGACCTTGGCGCTGCTGGTCTTGCCCTGGGCTTTTAGCCAAATTGAAGACTTGCGCGACCAGTACCAAAAGCGCAGCGATGTCTCCAGGGTGGAGCCAGGCCAGTTCCAGGAGTCGGCCAATGGCGACAAGGTGTTTTTTATTGACAAAGACAGCTCTAATAAGGAGCAAGGCATCAATGTTTTTATGGTGACACGCGAGCGAGGCATCGAAACCGTCACCTCTGCCGACCGCGGCACGGTCCAGGTCGATGAAGGGCAAAAACGCCTGGTTTTAGAAAACGGGCAGCGCCTGGAAATCGCCATGGACACCCGACAGAGTAATTTCAGCACTTTCGAGCGTTACACCATTAAGCTGGGATTTGACGCGCCCAGCACCCGCAACTTCGTACCCGCCTCCACCCTGGCCACCACGGCATTACTGGCCTCCCCGCTGCCGGCCCACCGGGGCGAACTGGTTTGGCGTTTCGGGTTTTTTCTGGCGGCGGTCAATGTGATTTTTCTCGGATTGGCGGTGTCAGGCTTTAACCCGCGTGTCGGGCGGGCCAGCAACCTGGTTTTTGCGTTTATGGCTTACCTGGTGTATTTCAACCTGCTGGCTTTGGGTAAAAATTGGGTGGAAACCGGGCAGATGTCGGCGGGGCAGCTATTGCTCAATTTGCATGGCGGGGTGTTTGCGCTCAGTCTTTTGTGGCTGACCGTACGCCAAAACCATTGGGCTTTGCGGCTGCCCGCAGGCTGGCGCAAAGGAGCGCGCCCTTGAAAACCCTGCGCAAACTCCTTTACTTCGAGGTGCTGGCTGCAGTGGCCCTGGTCATCTTTGCCTTTAGCGCCTTGTTTTTGTTCTTTGACCTGACCGATGAACTCAATGCCATAGAAAACAATAAAACGCTGGGCTATACCGTGGGCAAAGCACTGACCTACGTCGCCTTAATGATTCCCAACCATTTGTACGAGCTGATGCCAATTGCAGTGTTGATCGGCACTATTTTTGTCATGGCGCGGCTGGCGCAAAGTTCGGAATTCACTATTTTGCGTACCAGCGGGCTGGGCCCATGGCAGGCCCTTCGCGCGCTCATGCTATTGGGGATGGGCTTTGTCACGCTCACTTTTGCGCTGGGCGACTACCTGGCACCGCTAGCCGATAAAACGGCCCAGGCGATCAAAGCGCAGGCGCTGGGCCAGATATCCCTGGGGCGTAGCGGAGCCTGGATTAAAGACAAGCAGGCCTACAGCAGCTTTTCAGTGAACGTGGGCGCCTTGGAAGGCGCTACCGGCATGAAAGGTATCCGTATTTTTGAACTAGACAATAAGGGGCATATCGTCTCGGTAATGCAAGCCAGCGCAGGCGAGTTCGGCCCCGGACAGTCCTGGTCCTTGCAAGAAGTGACACGCACCGAATTCATGAATATGGCTACGCCGCAAGCGCAGGCCAACACCACCCGCCATGCCCAGCTGAGCTGGATTAACCATATCAGCGCCGAAATGGTGGCCTCGGCCCTGCTGCGCCCGGAGCGCATGGGCACGCTTGAATTGTTTCAGTATGTGAGCCACCTCAACGCCAACGGGCAGTCGGCGCAAAAATACGAAATTCAGTTTTGGAAAAAAGTTTTTTACCCCCTGAGCTGTCTGGTCATGGTGATGCTGGCCCTGCCGTTTGCCTATTTGCACTTTCGCAGCAGCGGCACCACGCCCATGGTGTTTGTTGGCGTGATGGCCGGTATCAGCTTTGTGCTGCTCAACAACCTGGTGGGCGATCTGGGCTATTTGCAAGGCTGGCAAGCCTGGTTTACCGCCGCCCTGCCCGGCCTCATTTACTCCTTCATTTCGCTGGCCGCGTTTGGCTGGTTGGTGGCACGCCAATGAGCGTAGCAGCCGAGCGCGCGACCCGCGCCATCGTCTTGTTCGCCCACGGCTCGCGCGATCCGCTGTGGCACCGGCCAATCCAGGCGGTGGCCGATGCCATCGCCTTGCGCGCGCCGGCGACGCCAGTCGCTTGTGCTTATCTGGAGTTGAGCACGCCCGATCTACCCACCGTATGCGAGGGCCTTATCAGCCAAGGCGCCAGCGTACTGACTATCGTCCCCATGTTCCTGGGCGTAGGCAAGCATGCGCGGGAGGACTTGCCGGCCCTGATGGCGCAATTACGCCAGCAATGGCCTGCAGTCGATTTCCAATTGCAGGCCGCAGTGGGCGAAAACCCGCGCCTTATCGCTTTGCTGGCAGACATTGCCCTAGCTTAGTGTCAGGCTTGAAATCGAATTTAATGCATAATGAATTGATTCTTTAGCTAAATTTAGTTATGAACCTTCACCAATTTCGCTTTGTGCAGGAAGCCGTTCGGCACAACCTGAACCTGACCGAAGCGGCCAAGGCCTTACACACCTCCCAGCCCGGAGTTTCCAAAGCGATCATCGAGTTGGAGCAAGAGCTGGGCATAGAAATCTTCACCCGCCATGGCAAGCGCCTCAAGCGCGTGACCGAGCCGGGACGCCTGGTGGTCAGCAGCATCGACCTGATACTGCGCGAGCTGGGCAACCTCAAGCGCATCGGCGAGCAATACAGCCAGGAGGACAGCGGCACCTTGTCGATTGCCACTACCCATACCCAAGCGCGTTATGTGTTGCCCGAAAAAGTAGCTAGCCTGCGCGCCAGTTTTCCCAAAGTCAATGTCAGCCTGCACCAGGGCGCGCCCGACCAGGTGGCGCGCATGCTGATCGACGAGGTGGCAGAAATCGGCATTGCCACTGAGTCCCTGGCGTCCTACCCCGAATTGGTGACGCTGCCTTGCTACGAATGGCAGCACATGCTGGTGATGCCGGTGGACCATCCCTTGGCGTCGCGCACCCGCATTACGCTGGAAGACGTGGCCGCAGAGCCGCTGATCACCTACCACCCCTCTTTCACGGGCCGCACCAAAATCGATGCCGCCTTTGCCGCACACAAATTGCATCCGCGCATTGCGCTCGAAGCGATTGATTCGGATGTGATCACCACCTATGTGCGCCTGGGGCTGGGCCTTGGGATTGCCGCCGAAATGGCAGTGCGCGATTTACAACAGGAGGGCGGCAGAGGCGGCCTGGTCGTTCGGCCTGCCGGTCATTTGTTCGGCCAAAATATGACGCGCGTTGCATTTAAGCGCAGTGCCTATTTGCGTAATTTTGTGTACACCTTTACCGAGTTGCTTAGTGAGCGCCTCAGCCGTCAAACCGTGGAGCGGGCGATGGGCGGGCATTTCACCGATTCGGACATTTAAAGCACTTCGCCTTCACACCATTCCCCGTCCTTGCCACCATGTCCCACAGTACCCAGGCCAGCCCTGTAGTGTCCACGCCCACGCTGCGCAGCCGCCTGCCAGAAGTGGGCACCACGATATTCACCGTCATGTCCGCGCTGGCCACTGAGCACCAATCGGTCAATCTGGGCCAGGGCTTTCCAGACTTTGCCTGTGACCCGGCCTTGCTCGACGCCGTCAGCCAGGCCATGCACCAAGGCCACAACCAATACCCGCCGATGGCTGGCGTGCTGGCCCTGCGCGAAGCGGTGGCCGACAAAATACAAAGCCTGTACGGGCGCAGCTACCGCGCAACAGACGAAATCACCATCACTGCGGGGGCGACGCAGGCGATTATTTCTATCGTTCTGGCCGTCGTGCATCCTGGCGACGAAGTGATTGTGCTGGAGCCCTGCTACGACAGCTACCTGCCCAATATCGCGCTGGCTGGCGGCGTGGCGGTACGCGTGCCCTTAACGCCGGGCACCTTCCGCCCCGACTTTGACAAGATTGCTGCAGCCATCACGCCCCGCACGCGCTGCATCATCATCAATTCGCCCCACAACCCCAGCGGCACCATCTGGAGCCGCGCCGACATGCTGCGCCTGCAAGAAATTTTGGCGCCTACTGAAGTGCTGCTGATCAGCGACGAGGTCTATGAGCACATGGTGTTTGACGGCGCGCCCCACGAAAGCGCA
>JBBAPY010000232.1:0-5087 GCA_040400635.1 Rhodoferax sp. | reverse complement strand
GCCATTGAGGACGAGCGGGCTGCTGCCCAGGCTGCTCTCAAGGCGGCTTGAGCACTTACCCACAGCAAAGGGAGTGATTGCCTGGTCGGCGGTCACTCCTGAACCTAAATTCAAATCTCAATCATTACTTTGGAGATTCTCATGGCAACACTATCCAACGCAGTGGCTGCGCCCACTCCCCAGTGCCTAAACGACTTTGCCTTATTGCCCACCAGCCGGTTCAAACTGGCCAGCATGCTGGACCAGACCATGGCCTTCCCGTCCACGGGAGTCAATAGCATTGTGCTGTTTGGCCTCTATGGCACGGGCAAGACCACCCTGGCTAACCTACTGCCAGGCTTGCTGGAATCTTCAAAGGCACACGCAGATCCAGCAAATCTAGATCCCGACACTCTCATAGATGATCAATCTCCTAGCTCGCAGTACTACGCCTGCATGCAGGGCCAAAACGGGCTGACTTTGATTCAAGGTATTCAGTCCTCCACCGGCTTTGTGGCATGGAACGCCAGTGGTTTGCACTACGTAATTCTGGATGAAGTTGATTTGCTCACCGAGGCTGCCATGACTTCGTTTAAGAGTGTGATGAACCGCAAGAACGTGGTCTTCATCATGACCACCAACCATTTAGACAAGATCGATCCTGGCATCCAAAACCGGAGCGTGCTGGTGGACATGAATCAGCCACCACTGGCCAATTGGCGCCCCTTGCTGCGGCGCATATATACACAGGCCAACCTGACTCCCCCCAGCGATGCCACCTTAGATCAGGTGGTTCAGGCAGGTAGAGGGTCAGCCAGAACCATATTCAATGACGTGGTCATGAGTGCCAATCAAGCTCGCCGCCAGGGTCAGCAGCAGGTAGCCAAAGTTTCCAACATTAGGAGCTAGCCATGAAGTATCCACAAGGCTACCTATTTCTTGACGAAACCACTAAGTTACCGGTGCTGTCGATCATCAAAGCTTGGTTCACGGCCAAAACCGATATCTATGTGCCGGGTCTATGCCCCAGGTCAAAGTTGCTCGATGACCGAATTGAATTAAACGCTGAAATTCACAATCACATTTCGAAGCGGCGAGATTATCAAAATGAAATGTATTGTTTTTAACGATACCAGAGTCAGTCGCACTTTCATGCTGGCTAACGGCACCGATATCAAAAAAATTTATTGGATTGACTCTGCACAGAAAGCAAAAGACATCAGACGGCTTGCTGTCGCAATACGCCAATCGCAGATGCTGAGCTCCTATATCGAACAAAGCGCAGATACTTATCAAAAGCTGTCGGAATACATTTTGAATAAAACTGGTCAAACTTTGGTAGGTGATCCAGACATTCATAGGTTTGTCAGTGGTAGGTTCTGGGGGACAAAATCTGAAGCTGAGATCCACATCCGCCAAATTGCCAAGAATGAAACCCGTGCCGGTGTGTTGGTCCGGCTTGATCTAGACGCAGAATTGGAGGAGTCAGATCATGCCAAGGTATAGGGTCGCAGTCACTCTGCAAGGTCGCTGTGAAATAGATCTCTTCGCCAAAGATGCTCGCAGTGCCGAGGATGAAATTTATCGCATGAGCATTGATAGGCTGACCAATAAATGCGAATTCGGTCAAGGTGTCTTGGTTGATGGTGTGGAAGAAATTCCAGCAAACCATGGTCACCCTTTGCCCATGGAATGGGACTTAGATTAAAACCCCAGTGGCCGAGATCTCCAGGTCTACTGAAAATTGCAGCGCAGTTTTTTGCAGTGCGCTATAGACCGACGAGCAATGGCAGGATTGTTCCAATTTTCCAGGCAATTCACGGGCAATGCCTACTTTTTACAAACCAGGTGTGTGACTTTGGCAGAGTCACACGCTTATAGTAATTGAAGGATCAAGGAGTCATGGTTACTACTGAGTCGCCGATAGATTCCCAGGTGCCTAGGTGATTGCCATTGGTGTTGCCCAATTCAAGCAAGTCCTTCTCTTGGTACCTGGTGCCTGAACGCCTGACCGGATCTCCGACATATCAAGCCAACCGCTCAGCGGCCATGGTCGCAGTGATCTTGCTGTAGTGCTGCTCGAGCATGCCCACTGAAGTACCCATCTGTCGGGCCAAGGTGTGCATGTCCATCTGCCCATCCATAAGGCTCATGGTGGCGTAGCTGTGGCGCAATGAGTAAAGGCTGCGGTTCTTGCCCGACATGGGATCCACACGCATGCCACTGTCAGCCAGCAACTTCTCAAATGCGGTGTGCATGCTCGCGGGCTTTTGACCGCTGCTGAGGCTAAACACATAGGCTTTACTGTCGGCTGCTATGGCTGTGTCTAGATCGCTGCCTATGCCCTGTCTAATGGCCAAGCGCTCGAATACAACTGCTGCCCCATGTTTGGCGATCAGCCACCTGCCACCTGTTTTGCCCGACACCCAGATGCGCAGGTAGCGCACGTTGGTCTTGGTATCCACGTGCCACCGCACATGTCGCCACAGCATGTTCATACTTTCCCGCCCACTGCGCATACCCGTGGCCAGTAGGATTTCCACGTAGTCCCGAAGCAGCAAGCGGGTATCACGGTGGTTCTTGCGTTCACCTCCCAGGCTCCAGGCGGCAAGGAATTCCAGAAGTTTGACCAGTTCCTCTCGACTAAATCCCGGACGGGCCACTCCCTTCTTGCCACGCCGGTTGAGTCTGGGTATGGCCGTTTTGTCACTGAGCCAACCTTGCTCAATGGCAAATTCCAGCACCTTGCTGTAGGCCGAGGCGTGGGTGGCCAAGGTACTGGATATGGGCACCTTGCCCATTTTTTCATTACGCCACTGCTCATACTGTCTGACCATCTCAGATGTGATGTTCAGCAACTGGTATCGGCCAAAGTATGGGATCAGGTAGTTGTTCATGGCCCTGACGTAGTCCCGGTTGGTTTCCCTACGGATGCCCTGCTCTATTTCCCGCTCTAGGCTCGTGATACACAGTCGGGCAATGGCATCAAAACGTTTGGTCTGCTGGGGCAAGCCCTCCTCTTCACGAAAGCGGGCCCTATCGTAGATCTCACCTGCGGCTCGTTTGGCCCATTCCAGGCGGTAGTGCCCCGTGGATCGGCAGCGCCAGTGGCGGTCATAAAGTCGGTAGCGCACCTGCCAAACACTACTTGTGGGACGCTGGTACAGAACCAGTTCGCCGTCGCGTAGGTGGTGGGTCGTTGGCTTACGGGTTGTCAGGCGCAGTGCGGCCAGTGTGGAAGGGTTAGCCGCAGGGGACTGGGAATCCCCGCCGCACACCTGCGCCAACTGAGAAAAGTCGATCTGCTTCAATTTCTAGGGTCCAAAACCCTAGCTTAGTTTCGAAATTTGGCTAGGGCAACCGGGACTCAAACTACGCATTGCGCGCGCGAATTCATATGAAACAGGCCCAGCCAAGCCATGCGCAAGGGCTGCCATGTTGCCAAGCAGCGCAAGCGCCTGTGTCATAATCTGGCGCTTTGCTGCACACTGCCCGGGTGGTGAAATTGGTAGACGCAGGGGACTCAAAATCCCCCGCCGCAAGGCGTGCCGGTTCGATTCCGGCCTCGGGCACCACTGAAAAACCGTTGCAAACCAACGCGTTACTCAAGAGGCCAGTTTTTACTGGCCTCTTGTTTTTTTAGACTTCCAACAAACTTCCAACCGAGATTGCAGCCAGTAGGTTGTGTGTTGTCACTGCGGACCGGTGATCTGGGGCAAGATGTGCACATCGCATCATCATTACCAAGCTGTCATGGCCTAGCGCCTTCTGTGAACGTATTGACGCCAGATATACACTTAGCTATCTCTAGACGAGCGGCTTAAGCGCCGGGCTCTTGTCAACAATATCAGTGGTGCCAGTCGTACGTTTGTCGTGAATGACGATGGCCTTCATGTCATAGGCTATTACGCTTTGGCCGCAGGGGCCGTGACGCATCAGGAATCAACGAGAGCCATCCGCCAAAACATGCCTGACTCTGTGCCATTCATGGTTTTGGCACGACTAGCTGTTGATGTCCGCGCACAAGGAATAAAACTAAGCGCAGCTTTACCGCGAGACGCAGTACAGCGTTGCCAACTGGTGTCTCAAAATGCGGGTGTGCGAGCCATGTTGGTGCACGCCCTTAACGATCAAGCGCGGCAGTTTTATGAATACTACGGATTTAAGGCAGCACAATCACATCCGATGACGCTGATGCTACGCCTGAATCGATAACAGTTCTGGCTTCCAACAATCTTCCAACAGCATAGACGCTTCATGACGGGTAAAGACGGCTAAGTTATTGATTTGCCTGCTACTGACAAATTGCCCTTAGGGCTTGCTAGCCATCAACCCCCCATCGCCAGCTTCCAGTAGCTCCGGTCCACGTACTTGCTTTGGTCCGTCAAAGCACGCCCGCTCTCGTCTAGTTTGCTGCGCAAGTCCAAGACCGCTTGCACTGCTTTTTCGTCTAGTCCCACGTCCGAGAAAAAGCCGGTTTGCGCATCGAGCAGCATGGCGCAGGACTGCGTTGCCACGGCTTCACCCATGGCTGGAACTTTACGCATTAAAAGCGCTTGCGCCGCCGGGCGGTTGGCGGGGCTTTTCAGCCAGGCAATGGCATCGCGGTAGGCGCGGATGAAGCCGATGATCGATTGCGGGTTTTGCTGCGCCCAGCTGCGGCGTGCCGCACCCACAATGCCCAGGTAAGCCCCAATGGTTTGGCGTGTGGTCGCAAGCACGTTATAGCCGCTATTTTTCGCTTGAATGTCAAAAGGCGCGCGCAGCATGGTGGCCGCGTGCTGACCTTCCATCAGCGCGGCAAAGCGCCGGTCGGTGCCACCGGCACGGGCCCATTGCACATCGGCCTCGGCCACGCCACCACGGCGCATCATGTCGCGCATGGCAAAGCTAAAGCCATTGTTCATAGCGTCCACCGACACCGTCTTGCCGCGCAAGTCAGCAATGGTTTTGACATCGGGGGCGGCGACCAGGCTTAGGAACCCGTCGTCCGAGCCCATAAAACCGAAAAAGTCCGAAGGGGGATCGAACTTCACTTCGCCCACGCCTTCCTGGTAAGCCAGGATATTGTCCAGCGCCGTAATGGCGACTTGGTATTTCCCCTCCAT
>JBBAPY010000231.1:0-5123 GCA_040400635.1 Rhodoferax sp. | reverse complement strand
TGAACCTGCGTGGGAATGCGCGCCTTCGCTACGGGCCGAAGCCCGCCAGTGGCTTGAAAAAGCAATAGGCTTGGGGCGCTGTGTGTGGGGGGGGGGGGGGGGGGCGGCATAAAAGCGCTTCATGTTCCATCAAGTGCTCTCGGTGTTCGGCGCTCGTTGCGGCGGGGCTTGTGCACAAGCCGCTTCAGCGACCATGGTGCATTGTAACCAAAACCAACTTTGGTTGATTTTACTTTTTAGGGGGGTGCAATTTTTCTCAAAATTAGCCAGCATGAACTGTTGATAAAAAAATGAAAGAGGCAAAAATCATGCAGTTGGAACAAGATTTCCTTATTGAGAGGTATCCCGAAGGGGACTCCCATCACGCATTTGATGCCGGCTTGGCCCGCGCCAGGGGTCGCAATGTCTTGCGCCATACCTACGAGGTCAGCTATTCCGGTTTGATTGGGCCGGAGGCCAGGCTTTACCTATACCAACAGATTTTTACAGCGGCCAAAGGCCGTATGACGCTGGAAATCGGGCATCACGCCGTCTGGTGGGGCGACCCAAACGACCACAGTTATGGGGGAGCAAAACAAACCCTAGAGCGCCTTGCCTTTGGCACCGTGGGTGTTTGGCTTAGTCCGATAGAAAAATACCAAAAATCGGTAATCCGCGCGCACAATTTGCGCCAATACGGAATCGTCAGGGTTGTTTTTCCACTCGATTGCCTATCGGCTGCGCTTGCATTTTGCGAGAGTCAACGACCGCGGTGATGATGAGTTGGCTGGCCTGGGCGAACACTTGCGCCCGCAGCAACAAGTCATTTTTGGGCAGCAATTCGATCAGGGCATCGAGGCCGACCCCAGCAATCTGCTGGGGTTGCCGATCGGGCTCATCCTCACCGGTTAAAAGCCAGAGCCTGGAAATGCCAAAGAAGGCCGCGGCCTTCTCATTGTTGACGGCGCTTAATTTTCGCTCCATGCCCGCCGAGCCATTGAGAACCATGCCAACCGCTTGGGGGGATACGCCTAGTGCCGCAGCCAATTGCTTGCGCGTTTTTCCAGCGCGATGGAGCGCATTTTGCAGTCTTTCACCGTAATTCATGCCTGAATTATGCGTCACTTTTAAAGTCTTGTTGCTTCGCATTTAATAGGTTTTAAAAAAATTAAAGCTTTTGTAAGTAAAAAGAGTATTTTGGACGGCTGGGTCACACCGCAGGCATCCGCATACCCACTCGCCAGTGGGTCGCCTGCCTAGGCCATTCGGCCCGTCACCAAGTTAAGCGCCGCACTACTATGCTGCGACTTCGAACACTCCATACACTTGCCCTCTTTGCGCTCTTGAGCCCCTCACCTATGCACACGCCTACGCCTTTGTACCGCAGCCGCACCTTCTTCCTCAGTCTGGCCTGCACCGCGGTGCTTATTGCATGTGGCCCCAGCGCCGCCCCACCCGCCGGGCCGCCGGGAGCGGGCATGCCGCCTGCGCAAGTGGGCGTGGTCACTGTCGCCCCCGGCGACTGGGGCCTGAGCACCGAACTGCCCGGACGCCTAGAGGCCTCGCGCCAAGCCCAGGTGCGGGCACGGGTGGCCGGAATCGTACAGCGCCAATTGTTCAACGAAGGCAGTGTTGTGCAAGCCGGTCAGCCGCTGTTTGAGATTGACGCCAGCACCTACAAAGCCAGCGTGGATGGCGCGCTGGCGAACCTGGCCAAAGCGGAGGCCAATGCCCTGCAAGCCCATGCCCTGGCCGAGCGCTACAAACCCTTGGTAGAGGCCAAAGCAGTGAGCCAGCAAGAATGGGTGGCTGCGCAAGCGGCCCACAAGCTAGCCCAGGCGGACATTGGCGTGGCCACGGCAGCACTGCAAAGCGCGCGCATCAACCTCAACTTTGCCTCGGTCACCGCGCCAATTGCCGGCACCGTCGGGCGGGCACTGGTCACCGTGGGAGCGATCGTCGGCCAAGGCGAAGCCACGCCCTTGGCCCTGATCCAACAGACCAACCCCATGTTCATCAACTTCACCCAGTCCGCCGGCGAGGTGATGAAATTGCGCAAGGCCTTGGAGTCGGGGCAGCTCAAACGTGCTGGCGGCGCGCAGGCCGCCAGTGTGCGCCTGGTCTTGGAAGATGGCAGCGAGTACGCGCGCCCGGGACGCTTGTTGTTTTCCGACCTGACGGTAGATGCAGGTACCGGGCAAATTACCTTGCGTGCGGAAATTCCCAACCCCGATGGCGCGTTGCTGCCCGGCCTGTATGTGCGGGTGCGGCTGGAGCAGGCGGTTGCCAGCAACGCCATCGCGCTGCCCCAACAAGCGGTGACCCGCTCGCCCCAGGGCGACGTGGTGATGGTGGTCGACGCCCAGGGCAAAGTAGCGCCGCGCCCGGTGAAGATTGGCGGGCAACGCGGCAACCAGTGGATCGTGACCAGCGGCTTGCAAGCCGGTGAACAGGTGATGGTCGATGGCTTTCAAAAGCTGCGCGGCGATGCGCCGGTCAAGGCCGTGCCCTGGGTGCCGCCCGCGAGCACGGCGACGGCACCCGCCGCCTCGGGCGCGCCCGCCCCGGCCGCTTCGGCTAGCAGCCGTTAAAAGGGCGCACCATGGCCGCCTTTTTTATTCAACGCCCGATTTTTGCCTGGGTGATCGCGCTTTTCGTGATGGTGATGGGCGCAGTGGCCATCACCCAATTGCCGATTGCCCAGTACCCGCCGGTAGCGCCGCCCTCCATCGTGGTCTCTGCGGTCTATCCCGGCGCCTCGGCGCAGACCTTGGAAGATGCGGTGCTTTCGGTCATCGAGCGCGAGATGAATGGCGCACCGAACCTGATTTATATGGAGTCAGTGGCGCAGGCGGACGGTTCGGGCAACATCACCCTGAGCTTTCAGCCGGGCACCAACCCGGACTTGGCCCAGGTCGATGTGCAAAACCGGCTGGCCCGCGCCAGCGCGCGCCTGCCCTCCACCGTGACGCAGCAAGGCGTGCGGGTGGACAAAGCGCGGACCAACTTTTTGCTTTTTGCCATCATCAATTCCGACGACCCGAGCCTCACCCCGGTGGCCTTAGGCGATTACGCTTCGCGCAACATCCTGCCTGAATTGCAGCGCGTACCCGGCGTGGGCCAGGCGCAACTGTTTGGCACCGAGCGCGCCATGCGGGTTTGGATAGACCCCGCCAAACTGAGCGGCTTTAATTTGTCCATGGGCGATGTCAACAACGCCATCCGGGCGCAAAACGCGCAAGTCTCCGCCGGTGAAATCGGCAGCCTGCCCAATATCGCAGGCCAGGGCATTGCCGCCACCGTGATCGTGAAAGGGCAACTCGAATCACCGGCGCAATTTGGCAATGTGGTGCTGCGCGCCAATGCCGATGGCTCCACCGTGCGCTTGCGCGATGTGGCGCGCATTGAACTAGGCGCACAGTCCTATGCCACTTCGGCGCGTTTGAACGGCAAACCGTCCACCGGCATCGGCATCCAACTCTCACCCACCGGCAATGCCATGGCGACCGCCAAAGCGGTGCGTGCGCGCATGCAGGAGTTGGAGCGCTTTTTCCCCAAAGGCATGAACTGGACCATCCCCTACGACAGCTCGCGCTTTGTCGATATATCTATCCGCCAGGTAACCGAGACTTTGCTCATCGCGGTGGCATTGGTGTTTCTGGTGATGTTTTTGTTTCTGCAAGACTGGCGCTACACCATCATCCCGACCATTGTGGTGCCCATCGCCTTGCTAGGCACCATGGCTTGCTTGCTGGCACTGGGCTTTTCTATCAACGTGCTGACCATGTTTGGCATGGTGCTGGTCATCGGCATTGTGGTCGATGATGCGATTGTGGTGGTGGAAAACGTAGAGCGCATCATGAGCGAAGAGGGCCTCTCGCCTGCCGATGCCACACGCAAAGCCATGGGCCAGATCTCCGGCGCGATCGTGGGCGTGACGGTCGTCTTAATTTCGGTGTTTGTGCCGCTGGCGTTTTTCAGCGGCTCGGTAGGCAATATTTATCGCCAGTTCGCGGCGGTGATGGGCATCTCGATCGCGTTCTCCTCGTTCTTTGCGCTTTCGCTCACACCCGCTTTATGCGCGACCTTGCTCAAGCCAGTAGAGGCCGGGCACCAGCATGCCAAGCGCGGATTTTTTGGTTGGTTTAACCGCGGCTTTGCAAGTACCGCCAAGGGCTATGAGCGCGGCGTGGCGCGCATGCTTCCCAAAGCGGCGCGTTACCTGGTGGTGTATGCCGCAATTTTGGCCGGCGTGGCGGTGGTCTATATGCGCCTGCCCAGTTCATTTTTGCCTAACGAAGACCAAGGCACCATGTTGGTAAACGTGCAACTGCCGCCCGGCGCCACGCAAGAGCGCACGCGCGCGGTGATGCAACAGGTGGAGGGTTTTATGCTCCAACAGCCCGAAGTGCAAAGCATGGTCAGCGTGCTGGGCTTTAGCTTTTCCGGTCTGGGGCAAAACGCGGCCCTGGGCTTTATTACCCTGAAAGACTGGAAAGAGCGACCCTTACCCGCCAATGCAGCACAAGCAGTGGCCGGGCGGGCCTTTGGTGCGCTGGCCGGGATCCGCGATGCATTTATCTTTCCCTTGAGCCCGCCGCCGATTCCTGAGCTGGGCACGGCCTCCGGTTTTAATTTTCGACTGCAAGACCGGGGCGGCATGGGACACGATGCCTTGCTGGCCGCGCGCAACCAATTGCTGGGCATGGCCTCCCAAAGCAAGGTGCTGGCGCAAGTACGCCCGGACGGGCTGGAAGATGCGCCGCAATTGCAAGTGGATATTGACCGCGACAAAGCGCAGGCACTGGGTGTGAATTTTGACGCCATCAACAACGTCATCTCCAGCGCTTTGGGGTCGGCCTATATCAACGACTTCCCCAACGCCGGCCGCTTGCAGCGGGTGGTGGTGCAGGCTGACGCGCCTGCGCGCATGCAGCCTGACGATTTGCTGCGCCTGTCGGCGCCCAATGCGCGCGGGCAGTTGGTGCCTTTCTCGGCCTTTGCCAGCACGCGCTGGATCAAAGGCGCGATGCAAACTATCCGTTACAACGGCTACCCTGCCATGCGCATCGGCGGCAGCGCAGCGCCGGGCTTTAGCACCGGCGACGCGATGGCCGAAATGGAGCGTCTGGTGGCGCAACTGC
>JBBAPY010000230.1:0-5128 GCA_040400635.1 Rhodoferax sp. | reverse complement strand
TGATCAGCGACGAGGTGTATGAGCACATGGTCTTTGACGGCGCGCCCCACGAAAGCGCAGCGCGCTACCCTGGCCTGGCGGCGCGCAGTTTTATCGTGTCCAGCTTTGGCAAAACCTACCATGTCACCGGCTGGAAAGTCGGTTTTGTGGCGGCCCCGGCATCGCTCACCGCGGAACTGCGCAAAGTCCATCAATTCAATGTGTTTACCGTCAACACGCCGGTGCAATACGGCCTGGCTGCGTTTATGCAAGAGCCCTCGCGCTACCTGGAACTGCCCGCTTTTTACCAGCGCAAGCGCGATCTGTTTCGCCAAGGCTTGGCGCAAACCCGCTTTCGACTGCTGCCAAGCGAAGGCACGTTTTTCCAGTGCGCAGAAATCTCTGAAGTCAGTGATATGAGCGAGGCCGAGTTTTGTCGTTGGTTGACCATAGAAATTGGCGTTACCGCCATTCCGATGTCGGCTTTTTACCACGATGCATTTGACCAAAAAATAGTGCGCTTTTGCTTTGCCAAAGAAGAATCTACCCTGCGCAAAGGCCTGGAACGCTTAGCCCAGCTGTAGTGGGCCAGGGTGCCGGCCAGCCTCTTGCACTGTTTGAATTGATTATTTGATGTTTGATTGAAAGTACCTAGAGCATGCCCCTGACTATCAGCACCCATACCGACCGCTTCGCGACTGCACCGCAAATCGACCCCCAAGACATGACTGCCATCGCGGCGCACGGCTTTAGCACCGTGGTGAACAACCGCCCCGATGGTGAAGGCGGGCCGGATCAGCCCAGCTCAGAGACCATGGCGCTGGCGGCGCAGGCAGCAGGGCTGGCTTACCACTACCTGCCGGTCATCAGCGGTCAAATTACGCCCGAACAAGTGGCCAGCTTTGCCGCCATCGTGGCCGCCTCGACTGGGCCGGTGCTGGCCTTTTGCCGCAGCGGCGCGCGCTCGACCACTATCTGGCACATGGGCCGCTAAGGGCTTTAACTACCCAGCTGCGCCCAGGCTTTTTCCAGGCGCTTGACGCTCACCGGTTGGGGTGTGCGCAATTCCTGCGCAAACAAGCTGACGCGCAACTCTTCCATCAACCAGCGGAACTCGGCCATGCGTTCATCGACCGCGCCCTTGCGCTCGGCCACCAATCGCCAATAGCGTTGCTCTAGTGGGCGCAACTCGGCGAGCCGGGCAGCATCGCGCGCCGGGTCCGCGCGGTATTTGTCCAAACGCAAGGTGACGGCTTGCAGATAGCGCGACAAATGCTGCAAGCGCGGCCAGGGCGTAATCTGTAAAAAGCGCTTGGGCACCAGCCGCTGTAATTGCACACTGGCGTCTTCGCACGCGGGCGCAGCGTTTTTGCTGTCTTTGATTTTGCGCGCTGCGTTTTGGTACTCCAACAATATGGTCAAAGCCATGCGCGCCACTTCGTTGGCAATCAAGGTCAGACGGCCCCGGCCTTCTTCCAATCGCCTTTGAAACGCTGCAGCGTCGGCAGGCAAAGGTTCTAGCAACAACGCCCGCTCCAGCGCCAGCGCAATGATCTGGGCTTTGAGTTCTTCCACCGTACCGCCCGCTGCGTTGCTGCCATCGACCTTGCCTACCTGCATGTAAGCGGCGCCCATTTTTTGCAAGTCCGGAATATTTTTTTCCAGGTACTTGATTGCTTCTTTCAGTTGCAAAGCAAACAAACGCGCCAGGCCGCTGCGGTGTTTGGCGGCGGCGATCTGCGGCTCGTCAAACACTTCCAACGTCACGGCGTCGCCACCATCAACCAAGGCCGGAAAGCCGATCACCGCATGGGCGCCTTTGCGTATTTCCAGCAGTTCGGGTAACTCGCCAAAGGTCCAAGCGGTATAGCGCTGTTCGGCGCTATGTACTTGCGCGCTGGCGCCACCTTGTGTGCGGCCAGCCGCGCCCACAGGCTGCGCATGTGCCGCGCCAGAAGGCGTTTGGCCGGTACTAGGCCGCAATCCCTGCGCGTCACCGCTGCGCTGACCTAGAGCGCCCGGCAGTACGCCAGACTTCGCAGCACCTAAGTCTTTGGGCGCCTGGGCAGGCACGGTATCGCTCAGCTTGAGCGCGGCCAGCGCCTGAAAAGCACCACGCGCCTGCGAGCCCCATTGCGCCTTGAGTGCGCCCAGGTTGCGCCCCTGCCCCAACTGGCGGCCATGCTCATCGACCACACGGATGTTCATAAAGAAATGTGCAGGCAGCATGTCCACCTTGATATCGGCCCGCACAATGTCCAGCGCGGTGGCCTCGCGCACCAGTTTGAGCAAGGCATCGACCAAGCCGCCCGCACCAAAGCGTTCGGGCGCATTTAGCTCTTCTGCCATGCGCGACGCCGTCTCGGGAAGCGGCACCAGGCGGGAACGCGGCCTTTGGTGCAAGGTCTTGAGCAAGGCCTGCACTTTGTCTTTGAGCATGCCGGGCACCAACCATTCGCAGCGCTCTTCATTCACCTGGTTGAGCACGAACAAGGGCACCGTGACCGTCACGCCATCACGCGCATCGCCGGGTTCATGTAAATACGTGGCCGCGCAATCCACGCCGCCTAAGCGCACCGTCTTAGGAAACTGGCTGGTGGTAATGCCCGCAGCCTCGTGGCGCATCAGCTCTTCTCGGGTCAGCATCAACAGCGTGGGCTGCTTTTTTACTTCCTCTCGGTACCAGCGTTCGCAGCTGTAACCGCTGCACACATCGGCGGGCAGTTGCTGGTCGTAAAAAGCGTAAATCAAGGCGTCATCCACCAGCACGTCCTGACGCCTGGCTTTGTGCTCCAGATCCTCAACTTGCTGGATTAATTTCAGGTTGGCCGCCAAAAAAGCCAGCCCTGTGTCCCACACACCTTCGACCAGCGCCTGGCGGATAAAAATTTCGCGCGCCCCCGCCATGTCGACCCGGCTGTAGTTCACGCGCCGCCCGCTATAGACCACCATGCCATACAAGGTAGCCCGTTCCAGCGCCACTACTTCAGCCGCTTTTTTCTCCCAGTGCGGATCCAGCAACTGTTTTTTCAGCAAATGGCCGCCCACTTGTTCGATCCATTGCGGGTCGATGGCCGCTATACCGCGCCCGAATAAGCGCGTGGTCTCGACCAACTCGGCCGCAATAATCCAGCGTCCCGGCTTCTTCACCAGATGCGCGCCCGGATGCGGGAAGAACTTGATGCTGCGCGCGCCCAGGTATTCACCTTGCTGGCCTTCGGTCTCGAGCTTGCAGCCGACATTGCCCAGCAAACCGGCCAGCATCGATAGATGCAATTGCTCGTAGGAGGCAGGCGTCATATTGATACGCCATTGGTGTTCGGCCACCACGGTGAGCAGCTGGCTGTGGATGTCTTTCCATTCCCGCAAGCGGCGCACGCTAATAAAGTTTTGCCGCAGCAATTGCTCAAACTGCCGATTGCTCAGCTTGTGCGCACCGCTCACTTCGGCTTTGTCGCCGCGCGCTGCGCCAATCCATTTCCACAACTTCAGGTAGCCGGAAAACTCACTCTTCTCGTCGTCAAACTTTATATGCGCCTGGTCCGCCTGCTGTTGCGCATCCATAGGCCGGTCACGCACATCCTGCACGCTCAAGGCCGAGGCGATGATCAGCACCTCGTCCAGCGCCTCGCGCTTGCGCGCTTCCAAAATCATGCGTCCTACGCGCGGGTCCAAGGGCAGGCGCGCCAGTTCCTGGCCCAGGGGCGTGAGTTCGTTGGCATCATCCACCGCGCCCAACTCTTGCAACAATTGGTAGCCGTCCGCAATCGCCCGGCCCGAGGGGCGCTCCAAAAACGGGAAGTCCTCGACCGCGCCCAGGCGCAGCGCCTTCATGCGCAATATCACCCCGGCCAAGGAGGAGCGTAGTATTTCGGGGTCGGTAAAGCGTTCGCGTCCGGCAAAGTCTTTGTCCTCGTACAGGCGGATGCAAATGCCATCGGCCACCCGCCCGCAACGCCCGGCGCGCTGGTTGGCCGAGCTTTGGCTAATCGATTCGACCAGCAATTGCTCCACCTTGCTGCGAAAGCTGTAGCGTTTGATGCGCGCCGTGCCGCTGTCGATCACAAAGCGGATGCCGGGCACCGTCAGCGAGGTCTCGGCCACATTGGTGGCCAGCACAATGCGCCGGCCGGTGTGGCCTTCAAAAATCCGGTCTTGCTCGGCCTGGTTTAATCGGGCAAAAAGCGGAAGCACTTCGCAATTGCGCAAGACCGGCTGATGGCTCAGGTGGCGGCGCAAATGGTCTGCCGCTTCGCGGATTTCGCGTTCGCCGGGGAGAAATACCAAGATGTCGCCGGCAGCGCCGCCGCGCCACAGTTCATCCACGCCTTCGGCAATCGCGTCGTTGACGTCGTAGTCGCGCCGCTCTTCAAAAGGCCGGTAACGCTGCTCCACGGGAAACATGCGCCCCGAGACCATGATGACGGGCGCCGGCGTTAGCGTTTTCGCCTCTTGCGTGCCTTGCAGACTAGCGAAGTGGTCGGCAAAGCGCTGCGCGTCTATCGTGGCGGAGGTAACGATCACTTTAAGGTCGGGCCTGCGCGGCAGGATTTGGCGCAAATAGCCGAGCAAAAAGTCGATGCTCAGGCTGCGTTCATGCGCCTCGTCGATGATCAGCGTGTCGTAGGCTTGCAACAGCGGGTCGGTCTGCGTTTCTGCCAACAAAATGCCGTCGGTCATTAACTTGACGGAAGCATCGCGGCTTAAACGGTCCTGAAAGCGCACCTTAAAACCAACTACCTCGCCTAGCGCCGTGTGCAGCTCTTGCGCAATACGCTTGGCCACGCTGCTGGCGGCGATGCGGCGCGGCTGGGTGTGGCCTATCAGTTTGCCGCGCGGCGCGGGTTTGCCATTGGGCAGGACTTTGGGGTAATTGCACAGCCCGCGCCCCATGGCCAAGGCGATTTTGGGCATTTGGGTGGTCTTGCCCGAACCGGTCTCACCGCAGACGATGATGACCTGGTGACGCTCCAGCAAGGCCATGATTTCCTCGCGCCGGGCGGATACGGGCAGGTTTTCAGGGAAGTCGATACGCAAGGTGGAGTCCATTTCCCCAGATTATCGCCCAACTCACAGGCTCACAGTTTCACACAATTAAGTGAACCCATGTGATGGGTGCTACACTTCTCGCCAATTCCACCGGGAGCCT
>JBBAPY010000229.1:0-5134 GCA_040400635.1 Rhodoferax sp. | reverse complement strand
CCTGGGTGGTCACCAGCTTTGGCGTGGCCAACGCGATTGCCGTTCCCTTGACCGGATGGCTGTCGCAGCGCTTCGGGCAAGTGCGTTTATTTACCTTGAGCGTCTTGCTGTTTGTGCTGGCCTCGTGGCTTTGCGGCCTGGCGCCCAACATGCCGACGCTGATTGCGATGCGTGCATTTCAAGGTTTTGTGGCGGGGCCCATGATGCCGCTGGCGCAAACCCTGCTGCTATCAAGCTACCCGCCAGCCCTGGCCGGTATTGCCATGGCGATGTGGGCTATGACCACGCTGGTGGCGCCCGTCATGGGCCCCTTGCTAGGCGGGTGGATTACCGACAACGCCCACTGGGGTTGGATTTTTTACATCAATATCCCGGTCGGCGTAGCCGCCGCTTTTATTACCTGGACGATTTACAAGAAGCGTGAATCGCAGCGCCAAAAACTTCCCATAGATACCGTGGGCTTGACGCTGCTGGTGCTGGCGGTAGGCGCCTTACAAATCATGCTGGATCGGGGCAAAGAAGTCGATTGGTTTCACTCCAGCGAAATCATTGCGCTGGGCTTGGTAGCGTCCATCTGCGGCGCGTTTTTTATCGCCTGGGAGCTCACGGACAAGCACCCGGTGGTGGATTTGCGACTGCTCAAGATGCGCAATTTTCGCTGGGCCTCGATCTGCCTGGCTATTGCCTATAGCTTGTTCATCGGCAACCTGGTGCTGTTTCCTTTGTGGTTGCAGCAGTTTATGGGCTACACATCGACCCAGGCGGGCATGATGCTTGCGCCCGTGGGCTTGTTTGCCATATTGCTCTCGCCCATTGTCGGCAAAAACGTACAGAAATTTGACCCGCGCAAACTGGCGACCTTCTCGTTTGTGATGTTCTCCGTGGTGCTTTGGATGCGCTCGCAATTTAGCACCCAGGCCGACTTCATGACCATCATGATGCCCACCATCATTCAGGGCATAGCCGTGGCGTTTTTCTTCATTCCCTTGTCCACGCTCACCCTCAACGGAATTGCCCCAGCCAACATGCCTTCGGCTTCCGGCCTGTCCAACTTCATGCGGATTTTGGGTGGTTCGTTCGGAACTTCGGTCACGATTACCTTGTGGCAAGACCGCACGGCTATGCACCACGCTGAACTCGCAGAAACGATCAACCGGGGCAGTCAGGCCACCAATAGCGCGATGGCTAATTTTGCCGCCGCAGGCATGAGCCAGGAGCAAGGCCTGGCCAGCATCAACCGGCTGATAGACCAGCAGGCCGCGACTATGGCTGCGGACGATATTTTCCTGGCCTCCTCGCTTATCTTTCTACTGCTTATTCCGATTATTTGGCTGGCCAAACCCATGCAGCCACCGCCGCAAGGAACGCCCTCGGCCAAAGTACCGGAAGATGCTGCCGGCGCGCATTAGTCCTTAAGTCGTCAGTCCGGGGAGGCGGCCGGCGTACAGCGCCCAGCCCAGCCAAGTGACAGCAGCAAACAAGGCCAGACCGATGAATGTATGGGTCGACCGGATGCCTTGTTCTGGTAAAGCGCGCTTGCGACCGGTCCACATGGCGCGCACCAGGTTTTCGCTATGCATAAGTCCGGTGACAATAACGGCCAGCACATGCAGCCCAATCAAGATGAGCAAGGCGTGGGTTAGCACTTCATGTATTTCACCAGCCATGTCCGGCGCGCCCGATTGGTACGCCCACCATCCGCTGATCACCGCCGCCGCCATGAGTACCAACAAACCCAGCACCGCCCAGCCACCCGCCGGGTTATGCCCAAGGTAGCGCCGTGGGGCATCCGCTGTGCTACCGGGTAGGTAGGCCCGCAAATAGCGCAGCGCAGCTGCCGGGCTGCGCACAAAGTCGCCAAACAAAGCGTAGCGGCTACCCGCCACGCCCCACACCACGCGCCACAGCACCAAAGCCCCAGCGCTATAGCCCAGCGTCAAATGCAACAGTTGCGTGCGTTCGCTCTCAGCCGTAAGCCATGCGCCCGCAAAACACAGTACCAGCATCCAATGAAACACCCGCGTGGGCAGATCCCAGATTTTTTGCGATTCCATGGCCATTCGGGCGGACGAGGGGTCGGGCGTGCTCATGATGGAACCCGCACGCGGTCTTCATCAAAATCGCCTTTGTCCGCCCCACCGTGGCAGGCGCTGCAATTGGCCGGGCTTTTAACGCTGGCGCGCTTCCAGACTTTGCTACTGACCTCGTCATGCTGGCGTACAAACCACTTGCTTTTACTGATGCGAAACTCCGGGCTGGCGCTGGCGTACTGGCTGCCTTTGGCCGCCTGACTGATTAACCATGCGCTAATCGTTTGGCGCGATTTGTCGTCGATAGAGGCATCGACTCCAAAGTGCTTATCGAGCCCAACCATGATGCCGCGCCAATTGGCCTCGCCCGTCAGCCCAGGCGCATAGCCGATATGGCAACTGGTGCACTCGGTGTTAAAAGCGGCGGGCGCCCCTTTCAGGCCGACGCTGCTTTGTGCCAAGGTAGCGAAAGAGGCCAGCCCCAGCAAGGCCGCCAAGGCGGCGCTCTGCAGGGAGGGGAAGTAGCGGTAAGTAGCCATAAAGCTCCAGTTAAAAACTATTTCAAGGTGATGAGCCAAGCCAGCACATCGGCCTTTTCGGCAGCGCTGCATTCGCGTGCCAGGACATCTTTGCAATTGCGGCGGAACCATTTATCGGCCTTGGCCAGGTCGCTAAAGCGCTGCGCGTTAAAGTGCGGCGCCAGAGGCTCAATCACTTTATGGGTAATAGCATGCTCGCCCTTGCCCGTGGGCACCGCCCCGTGACAGGACGCGCATTTCCATTCATTGCCATGGGTGCTATTGAAAAAGCTTTGGCCGCGTGCCGCATCGCCTGCGGCAACACCGGCTGCCGTGGCCTCTGCCTTGTATTTTTCTAATAAATTGGCGGGGCAGTCGGCGAGCGCCAGGCCCGCCATCAGCGAAAGCACCAGCGCCGTACCCAGGCGCCGAGCGATTAAAACTCTATCCACAAAAACCGCCTCTCACCGAAGTGCTTGTTATGCCTTCAGTCTAGGCAGCTAGCGCATGCGGCGTATTGCGCGCCGTCAAAGTAATGTAAAGCGGCAAGCTGCTTAGTGCAGCGGTACGCCGGTCTTGGACTGGACAAATTCGCGTGTCACACCGGGCGCCAACTCCACCACTTTCAGACCCTGCGGCGTCACATCCATCACCGCCAGGTCGGTGATGATGCGGTCCACCACACCCACCCCCGTCAGAGGCAAGGTGCATTGGGGCAAAATTTTCAGGTCTTCGCTGCCGTCTTTCTTTTTGGCCACATGCTCCATGAGCACAATGACGCGTTTGACGCCAGCGACCAAATCCATGGCGCCGCCCATGCCTTTGACCATCTTGCCCGGAATCATCCAGTTAGCCAGATCGCCGTGTTCGCTCACTTGCATGGCGCCCAAAATGCTCAGGTTGATCTTGCCACCACGGATCATGGCAAAGCTCTCGTGGCTGCCGAAAATACTGGAGCCCTTGATGGTGGTCACCGTTTGCTTGCCCGCGTTGATCAGGTCTGCGTCCACCGCATCTTCCGTGGGGAAGGGGCCGATGCCCAGCATGCCATTTTCACTTTGCAGCCAGACCTCCTTGTCGTTTGGCACAAAGTTAGCCACCAGCGTGGGTATGCCGATGCCCAGGTTCACGTAAAAACCGTCTTCGAGTTCCTGCGCCGCACGCGCGGCCATTTGGTCTTGGGTCCAGCTCATGTTCAGGCTCCTGCTTTTTCGGTTTGTGCCGCGTGGTCCCGCGGTGTTTCGGTGATAGTGCGTTTTTCGATACGCTTTTCTGGCGTGGCGTTGAGCACCAAACGGTGCACGTAAATGCCGGCCAGGTGTACATCGTCCGGTGCGATGGCACCGGTCTCGACGATTTCTTCTACCTCCACCACCGTCACCTTGCCGGCCATGGCAACGGCCGGGTTGAAGTTGCGCGCCGTCAGGCGAAACTGCAAATTGCCGGACTTGTCGGCCCGGTGCGCTTTAACCAGCGATACATCGGGCACCAAAGCGCGCTCCATGACATAGGTTTCCCCATCAAACTCACGCAATTCTTTGCCCTCGGCGACGAGGGTGCCGACGCCGGTTTTGGTGAAGAAGGCGGGGATACCGGCGCCGCCTGCACGCAGCTTTTCGGCCAGCGTGCCCTGGGGGGTGAATTCCAGAGCCAGTTCACCGGCCAGGTACTGGCGTTCAAACTCTTTGTTCTCGCCGACGTAGCTAGAAATCATTTTTTTGATCTGGCGGGTTTCGAGCAGCTTACCCAAACCGAAGCCATCGACCCCGGCATTGTTGGAAATTGCGGTCAGGTTTTGCCTGCCACTGTCGCGCAGCGCCTCAATCAAGGCCTCGGGAATGCCACACAAGCCGAAACCACCCACCGCAATGAGTTGGCCGTCCTGTACGACGCCATCAAGCGCCGCTTTGGCGCTGGGATAAATCTTGTTCACGCAACTTCTCCATGGAAACTAAAGGGCCGAGACTGCAAACTATCTCGAATGGGCGTTCGCACCATGCCAAACGCAGCGCCGATGGACGCACCGAAGCGTATTTTGACCGATCGGCCTGACCCACACCTTGCGCTGGGATTGGCCATGTGCCAGGCAAAGGCAGCGGGCAGGTGCCGCATGCCCGCTAAGGCGCCAAAGGCACAATGGCCGGATGACTGCGCAAACTACACCTACCCAAACGCCCGGATCGCTAAGCGACGCACGCCTGACCGCCTTGGAAATCAAAGCCAGCTTTGCCGAAGACCTGCTGGACAAACTCGACCAGACGGTGATCCGCCAGCAAACCCAAATTGCCGCACTGATCAGCGAGGTACTGCATTTGCGCCAGCAAATCGGCAATGCGCAAGGCGACACCCCGCGCAACCTGCGCGATGAACTGCCGCCGCATTACTGAAACTCAGTTTTTCAAAAGCCACTCAGCACTTTCCGCAAGCGCCACATAATCTCCCCGCACGCCCCTTCACTACCCATCACAAGGCCCCGCCCATGCCCCGCTACCCCCTGCCCGACCTGAACAGCTTGCCGGCCGATATCCAAGAAAAAATTCTGGAAGTGCAAGAGCAATCCGGCTTTATTCCCCATGTGTTTCTGGC
>JBBAPY010000228.1:0-5144 GCA_040400635.1 Rhodoferax sp. | reverse complement strand
TCTTTAAATCAGGCCCGCCGCCTCCCATTTCCGACCCCAAGTGGGGTGCGCTTGGCAGTCTATGGAAACTGTAGACGGCCAGTACAACTATCAGTTTTCCCAACGAGGGTGCAAAATTTAGGATGATTAAACACCTCATTATTCTCAGCACGGATGAACTGGTGCCTGATTTAAAGAGCTTATACCGGAGGCTGAACCCGGCCTTGTGCACTATTACTGTTACCAACCTGCAAGAGTTGTACGCCATTGAGCGTACAGTTTTCAATAAATCCCGGCTCATTTCGTTTCTGAGCGCGGTCATTGTTCCATCTGAAATCCTGGCGCAATTGAAATACGGGGCCTACAATTTCCACCCGGCGCCCCCGGCCCGGCCCGGCTGGGGTGCATCGAGTTTCGCCTTACTTCAAAAGGACGATTATTTCGGCACCACACTGCACCGCATGATTGAATATGTCGATGCAGGTCCTATTGTCGGGGTTGATACTTTTTTAATTCCTAAAGGTATTCATATCTATCAGCTGCGGGAATTGGTGGGCCAGAGCTTGCGGCGGCTGGTTGCCAATTCGGCGCAAGACATCATGGCGAAAGACAAAGATTTGCCCATCTTGCCGTTTGCCTGGGGGTCTATGCGATACACCAAGCAAGACTATGTGGATATGACGCTCATAAAACCAAATATAGAAAAAGCCGCGCTTGAGACCATGGTGAAGGCTTTTGGCGAAGCGGACAATGTGGCCCATTTGCGATGTGTGAAGGACGCGGAAATTTACTTCTATGCGCCCGAAAAAGGCCCTGTGATAGACCCTAGCGTGGTCGAATATATTCTGCACGGCCATCGCTTTGTCAACCGGTTTCCTCGTGGCCGCTGATACAAATGTGCAGCGCCTAAGCAAAGAAGATAGCAAGGCCCCGATCCGCATGCATGTACCCTCGGTACCCATGCCCCCAGTGTCACCCCCCATCCATGCTGTTGCGCGCTTGCGCTCCGAGCGCCTGGCCCGCAGCTCCAAGCCCTTTCGTGCCCGCGGTGGCATCAAGGGCGCGCGCTGCGCCGGGTGCCGCCTCGTGCCAACCCACTGTATGTGTAATTTGCGTCCGAGCTTGCCAACGCAGGTCGGCATGTGCCTGCTGATGGCAGATATAGAAGCGCTCAAGCCCAGTAATACCGGCTGGTTGGTGGCCGATGTGGTTGCCGACTCTTTTGCCTTCGGCTGGTCGCGCACGCAAGCCGATCCCGCTTTACTCACCCTGCTGGCCGACCCGCAATGGCAGCCCTATGTGGTATTTCCCGGGGAATACGCCGCACCAGAGCGCGTGATACACGCGGTGGGAAGGCAGTCGGCGTCCAGCGACAAGCGTCCTTTGTTTATCTTGTTAGACGGTACTTGGGCCGAGGCACGCAAGATGTTTCGCAAAAGCCCCTATCTGGAGCGTTTTCCCGTGCTCAGCTTGGAGCCCGCGCAGCTATCGCGTTACCAGTTGCGCCGCTCGCGGCGCGACGACCATTTTTGCACCAGCGAAGTGGCCGCTCTGTGCCTGGAACTGGCGCGCGAGAGCCGCGCCGCAGAAACATTGACCGCCTACTTGGACCTCTACACCCACCATTACCTGCGGGCCAAACAACAGTTGCCTGTGCAAGCTGATGGACTGGCCTATTCGCGCTGGCGGGCGCTAGCTCTGACCTGCTAGCGTATGCCGGCATGATCGCTGCGCTAGCGCGGCGTTCCGGGCAAATCCCGATGTGGCATACCCCGGCTGGCAATAACGCAGCACCCCTATCGACACTGCCAGACATAATTGAATACTGGCAGGCAGGAGGCCTCAGCAAGCGCCTTGGCCGGCGATTTCTACGTTTAATTTGGATGTTTATGATTTACCAAGACCGCATGACTGCAAAGATGGAAGGTAACTTTGTAGTTTTTCTCATCGGCATGCGTATCAACAAGCCTTGGCTGCCGCACAAGTTGTTGCCAGTCTTTGGCGCCATGCCAAAAATGCTCAAGGAGTTGTACAGCAAGCCCGAGCTCGGGCTGATGCACCATGAAATGTGGTTCTCACGCACCATCATCCTGGTGCAATATTGGCGCTCGATTGAGCAATTGATGGACTATGCAAAAAACAAAGATGCAGCGCATCTGCCGGCGTGGCAAGCCTTTAACAAGGCCATTGGTACCGACGGCACGGTGGGCATTTGGCACGAAACCTATAAGGCCGGTTCTGGCACTTACGAAAATGTGTATGCCAATATGCCCGCATTTGGCTTAGGGAAGGCGGGCGTTTTGGTGCAGGCCAAGGGTCCCCTTAAATCGGCATTAGATAGGCTGAGCAACTAGTCCGTGAAGCCAAGGTAAAAAGGCGCAATGCATGGGCTATAGACACTTGTCGTTGACGGTAGCTGTGTGCTAATCACAGTGTGCATCATGCAAAAATCTGTATCCACGCCACGGTGCGCCTTAATGCCAAAGTGCGACTACTTGCCCTTTTGGACTTGGTGCCTACCCAGTTCGCCTTGACCAGGTTGCCGTAAAGACCTTCTTGCATCGCCGGGTCGGAGTGACCAAAGAGTTGTGTTAGCAGATGGATGCGCCGCAATGCCCCAAGCGCAAAGACCGGGCGTCCGTTCTTGCCCGCAGAGGCGCGCGGCGTAATCAAGCAAAAGAAGGCATTCCAGGGATGACCGCGTCCATTGGGCCAGCAACTCAGGCTTTCAAGTGACTTTGGTGGCCAGTACCAATCCGGTGATGGCGATACCTATTTTTTTCGTCGGAATTTAACGCGCTAGGGACGACAGAGATGATGACTCATACAGACCTCCCTAGGGAAAGTACGTAGACAATTCCGTTAACTTTGTCCCATAATGCATGCGTATGCAACTTATATTATTCGCGTTGGGTTTTCAACGCAAATCTCTGGAGGCCAGGTGATCAAATACTTAAAGGGTGGCAAAGATTCAGCGTCGCTGGCCAGTAGCAGTTGCTGACCTTGAAAAGCTCTCCTATTTAGAGACGTATGAATCATTTGCCCTCACCTCATTCGTTTATGCAAGCGTATGCAATACACAATATTATTGCCGCGTTTTGCATAGCACCGTCAGCTGCCCGTATTATTTTTTTTGCTCCCGTCCCTTGACCAACCCTGAAGGAAGTTCACCATGTCCGCTGCACCCAGACTAACGCACCTCTCATATCAGATTGCCCTTGCTTTAGGCTCTTTTGCCGGCGCATTAGCCCTAGGCACGCCAATGGTTGCCTTGGCTCAAACAGTCCCTGCCGCCGCGACGGGCGATAGCGGTGAACTTCAGGTGGTTACCGTAAGCGCCAATCGGCGAGCTGAAGATCAGCAAAAAGTCAGTGTCTCTGTAACTGCGGTAAGCGGTGAGACGCTGGCTGAACGCAATATTACCGACCTGTCTCAGATGGAAAGTATGTCGGCTGGATTCACCTTCAGCCGCTCTGGGGTGGATGCACGCCCGTCCATACGCGGCGTCCGTACGGAGAACGTAGCCGTCAACGGTGACACCACGATCGGTTACTTTGTAGATGGCGTTTACAAGTCACGCGCGCAGCAGGCCATGCTGGGTTTCGTTGATATTTCTCGAGTGGAAATCCTTCGCGGCCCGCAAGGCACGCTGTTTGGTCGCAATACTTTTGGCGGTTCAGTGGCCATAACCACCGTCGAGCCTGAGCTCGGTAGTTTCGAAACGCATGCTGGTTTCGAAATAGGAAGCTTTGGTAAAAAACGGTTTAACGGTGCTTTTAACCTGCCGGTAAGCGACACGGTGGCTGTGCGTCTTGCCGGTGTAGTGGAATCGGCCGATGCCTGGGTCAAGAATGACTTTGATAACAGCGCCGGCCTTTTCGACAATGACCGCAAATACCTGCGCGCTTCCGTCAAGATTAAGCCCACACGGGACTTTGAGGCGGTTCTGCGGGCTGACATGACCGACCAGGGTGGTAACGGGGGCTCAGCCTTTGGCTACAAGTTGGTTGGCAGTTACTTGCATACGCCTTCATGCCAGCAACTCTTTAACGCCGACCTACTCATTTTGAACACCCGTGGTGGTAACCGCGATGGCATAAATGACTGCGCGCGTACCCAAGGCGCTGGCGCGGGCACTGGCGCCAACGCTAGTGGCACAGGCGTGGACTTAGGTATTCCCTTGTATAAGCCGGGGCAGATGGACAGCATCAACAACGACTACAAGTCATTTCTGAATCTGCGCGACAGTAATATCACTGCCGACCTGACCTACCGTCTGCCGGGCCTGGTCTTGAAATCGATCACCGGCTTTGCTGATTTTGCAGCCGCACGTACCCAGGACACCGACTTTTCGGCATCTACTATCGGCGTCGACTACCAGAAGACTACTGCAAAGACCTTCACCCAGGAACTTCAGGTGCTCAGCGACACCAAGGATCCGCTCAGCTACGTGGCAGGCGTCTACCTATTCAAGGATCAGCTGCTTGGCCGCTACATCAACCAACAGCTCCCGCGCACTATTCGTTCTTCGGCTTTAGACGCACCTTTGACGGCAGCACAAAACGGCGCTGGTTTTTTTGACTTGCAGCGACCCGAAACTGAGTCAACTGCCGTGTATGGACAGCTAAGTTTCCGCGCCACCGAGGCTGTAAACCTCACCGCCGGAGTTCGCTATACGAGCGATAAGAAGTCGTTCAGATACAGTAACGCCAACGCAGTTTTACCGCTGAGTGGGAGCGCACCTGACGGAACCCTGATCACCTTGAATACTCCCGACTCGCCCGATTCAGCATTTGGAAATGCAGGTACCAGCAACTGTGTCGGAAGCAATGCGCAACCCGGTTTCAATTGCTTGCCTGGCACCAATATCGTTACGGGCGCGACCTATGACGATGCGATTTTCGCCAAGGCCACGGGTAAATTAGCGGTGGATTACAAGCTCAGCGAAAGCCAACTGCTTTATGGGTCTTTGTCTAACGGTTTCCGCTCAGGAGGCTTTAACTCAGGTCAGGCTTTGGAATCTATTCGGACCTTTAAGCCTGAAGAGGTGACGGCCATCGAGTTTGGCTCTAAGAACCGGTTTTTAGGTAACAAGCTGCAGGTCAACTTGGGGCGATGTCCCGTTCGTAGTTGAAGGTTTAAGTTGGTGGTTGAAACTGTCAGGC
>JBBAPY010000227.1:0-5174 GCA_040400635.1 Rhodoferax sp. | reverse complement strand
TGCGCACCGACCGGAAACTGGCATAGCGTCGCTCGCGCTTATTTGAAGGGAATCGCTTTTCCAGAAGCGTCTTTGATTTCACCCCAGGACTTTTGAATCGCCGCCACGGCCGCTGCGGGCATTGGAACGTAATCGAGGTCTGCCGCTGATTTCTCGCCATTGGCGTAGGCCCAGTTGAAGAACTTCAGGGTTTCTGCGCCGTTGGCAGGCTTGTCCTGCTTGGTGTGCATCAAGATGAAGGTTGCGCTGGTGATGGGCCATGCGTCTTTACCGGGCTGGTTGGTCAAGATTTGATAGAAGGACTTGGCCCAATCAGCACCGGCAGCAGCAGCTTTGAAAGTATCGTCTTCAGGCTTGACAAAGTTGCCCGCCGAGTTTTGCACCAAGGCATAGGTAAGCTTGTTCTGCTTGACATACGAATACTCCACATAACCAATCGAATTGGGCAGGCGGGCCACAAAGGCAGCGACGCCCTCATTGCCTTTACCGCCAGCGCCCACGGGCCAGTTCACAGCTGTGCCCTCGCCAACTTTGGCTTTCCAATCAGGGCTTACTTTGCTCAGGTAGTTGGTAAAAACAAAAGTGGTTCCCGAGCCGTCCGCACGACGTACCTGGGCAATTGCGGTATCTGGCAAATTCACACCTGGGTTGATGGCCTTGATCGCGGGGTCATTCCAGCGGCTTATCTTGCCAAGGTAGATGTCACCGAGCAACTGACCGGTCATCTTCAACTGTCCCGGTGCAATGCCGGTGACGTTTAATATTGGAACCACGCCACCGATGACGGTGGGAAACTGAACCTGCCCTTTGGTTTTCAATACCTCGTCGGTCAAAGGCATGTCTGAGGCACCGAAATCGACCGTCTTGGAGTCGATCTGCTTGATGCCGCCGCCCGAACCGATCGACTGGTAATTGACCTTGACGCCGGTCGACTTGTTGTACTCAGAAGCCCATTTGGCATACAAAGGCGCCGGGAATGTGGCGCCAGCGCCGGTAATTTCCTGGGCATGCGCGCCCGTAAGGGCAAAGGCGCAAGCCGAAGCCAGCGCAAAAAGAGAGCGGGAGAAAACGATCTGCATGGAACACCTTTTCAGTGGATTGGGGATACCAGGCACTCTACGCACCCATTGTGACAAAAAAATGACAAATTTCAGAAACTTTCCCCTGGTCGCCGCTTTGCCATGACTTAATCGAATCTTAATTGTCACAATTTTGTCATTTTATATTCTTATCCTCCGAGTTTTATAACCGGAGATTGACTATGCAATACCAAACTGCTCTGCGCTTAACCCGCCGCCTCACCCTCGCATTGACCACGATCGCCTTGGTCAGCGCCTGCGCAAGCCTGCAAAAACCCGTTAGCCTGGCTGAGACCATTGCCAAGACACCCGAATTAAGCACCCTGAGCGGCCTGGTAAAGACCTCCAGCCTGACTGAGACCCTGCAAGGCCCAGGCCCCTTCACTGTGTTCGCACCTAACGATGCTGCCTTCAAAGCCTTGAAAGCCGGCACGCTGGAAGACTTGGGCAAGCACCCTGAAAAACTCAAAGACCTGCTGACTTACCACGCCGTGCCCGGCGCTCTGGTAGCCAAGGACGTGAAAAACAGCACCGTCAAAGCAGTGAACGGAGACCCCCTGGCACTTTCCAAAGCCGGCGATTTTGTGACCGTGGAAAATGCCCTGGTCGTCAAAGCTGATGTGATGGCCAGCAACGGCGTTATCCACATCGTTGACACGGTAATGACACCACCAAAAAAATAAGGCAATGCCTCGCGGGTGGCCGTTAAAACCACCCGGTTTCCATAATCCACCGAGGCCCGCTTTCCCTTTTGTGAAAGTGCCTGGCCTCGAAACCACAGTGCATCTTTGGATATGGCATTGCGACCGGGGCCGGTCACAGGAATGCTATCCTCTGCCGGTTTCGCTAATTCAAGCTTTTTCCCATGCCATCTCCCACCCGCCTGGCGGCCATCGACCTAGGCTCGAACAGCTTCCGATTGGAAATTGGCGTCATTTCACACGGTGCATTTGAACGTACCGAATATTTAAAAGAATCGGTCCGCCAAGGCGCGGGCATGGACAGCGAGCGCAACCTTACGCAGCATGCCATGCAAAGCGGATGGGATTGCTTAGCCCGTTTTGGCGAACGCTTGGCAGGGTTTAAAGCCCCGCAGGTACGAGCCGTTGCCACCCAAACCCTGCGCGAAGCGCGTAACCGCGATGCCTTTTTAGCGCGAGCGGTCAAGGTGTTGGGCTTTCCCATAGACGTCATCTCTGGCCGCGAAGAGGCCAGGCTCATCTACAAAGGCGTCTCGCAACTCTTGCCACCCTCTGACGAACGGCGCCTAGTGGTGGATATCGGCGGGCGGTCCACCGAACTGATCCTGGGTCAGAACCTCCAACCGCGCGTGATGGAGTCTTTTCGCGTCGGAAGTATTGCCTGGTCCACCCGCTATTTTCCCGATGGGCAATGGCGGCGTAAGTCATTCGAAACGGCCGAAGTCGCAGCCAAGGCCGTATTGGACGGCGCCTTGCAGGCCTACCACCCCGCCAATTGGGACATTGCCTATGGCTCGGCAGGCACCGTCAGTGCGGTCAGTGAAGCATTGGCCGCGGGCGGTTGGGCCGATGGTTTAGTAACCGCAGAAGGCTTGGATTGGCTCAAGGAAGTGCTGATAGAAACCGGTCAGGCCGAGGGTAGCAAAATACCCGGCCTACGCGAAGACCGCAAAGCCATCATTGCCGGCGGTTTGGCCGTCACACGCGCACTGTTTAGCTTGCTGGGCATTGAAAGCCTGAGCCCCACATCGGGTGGTTTGCGGCATGGTCTTTTGTGCCAAATGCAAGGCTCGCGCGAGAGCACCAGCGACTTGCGCAGCAAGACGGTCGAGCGCCTGGCCAACAAATTCAATGTGGACCGCGCCCATGGCAGCCGCGTGGGCAAATTCGCAACGCACTTGCTGGCACAAATTCTGGGCGACCAGGCGCCAGACCCTAGCGACGAGTCCAATCGCAGCATGCGCAAGCTGCGCTGGGCCGCCGAACTGCATGAGATTGGCAGCCATATTTCACACAGTGATTACCACAAGCACGGCGCCTATATTTTGCAGAATGCAGATGCCATGGGTTTTTCTCTGGACGAACTGCAGCGCCTCAGCCTGTTGGTGCTGGGCCATCGCGGCAAATTACGCAAAATCGAAGCGGACCTGGCCTTGGACGACTTGCGCGCCCAGTTAATAGCATTGCGGATTGCCGTGATTTTGTGCCACGCCAGGCGCGACCCAATATTGGACTGTGTCCGAATCGTGCAAAGCAAAGGCGTCATCAAAGTACGCTGCGACGCCGACTGGGCCGCGGAGTTTCCACAATCAGCCTACCTGCTGCGCGAAGAAGCCCTAGCTTGGCAGAAAACCGGTTGGCCCATGGAGTTCTTGGACTCTTAAGGTCGGTGCGCCCTCAAAGCAAATCCGGCGACTGCACGCTCAAAACGGTGGTTTCCTCCTCACCGTGGCGCTCGCGGTACCGTAACCACCAAACTGCACCCTTTTTTACTGCGCAGGTTTTCCCCGGCATCGCCAACAACTGGGCGATCGCTTGGCCCAAGGTCGGTTGATGCCCTACGACCAAAACACATCCGCTGGCATGGGGCCAATTGACAAGTTGCAAAAGTTCATCCACGCCAGCCAAAGGGGCAAGCGCGGCGTTCACTTTGAATTTGCGGTCCAAGGCCTTCGCGGTTTGCTCAGCGCGCAATGCGGGGCTGCTAAATACCTTGGTCCCTGCTGGTAGCTGGCGGTCCAGCCAAGCGGCCATGCGCTGCGCCTGCTTTTCGCCACGTGGGCTCAATGTTCTGAGCATGTCATCGCCGACCAGTTCCAGGTCAATTGCCTCGGCATGGCGCCAAAACACCAAATCCATAGTGCTCATGCAGTACTCGCTTTTGCATTGTGCATCCCGTAGCGCACCATCAGCGCCGACTGCGCAGAATGGCCCTGGCGCGCGCCATTGCTACGCGCCGACTGGTAGCTTCCATCGGGCTGCATATCCCAGGCATCTTGGTTGTCGTGCAAATACGCTAAAAGGCATTCGTCAATCAGCCGCTGCTTTTGCACCGCATCGGTTACCGGCCAAGCCAATTCGACGCGGCGGACCATATTGCGGTTCATCCAATCTGCGCTGGACAAATACAGCTCATCTTCAGTGGCATGGCGGAAATAATAAACACGCGAATGCTCCAAAAATCGGCCGATGATCGAGCGCACGCGGATGTTGTCGGTAAGACCTTTCACCTGCGCGGGCAACATGCAGGCGCCACGCACAATCACATCAATCACCACACCATTTTTGCCGGCCCGCATGAGGGCATAAATCAGATCCAGGTCGGTGAGGGAATTCATTTTCGCCACAATGCGCGTCGATTCGCCCCTGGCGGCGGCTTGGCCCAAGGCGTCAATCTTGGCAATCAGTTTTTCGTGCAAGTGAAATGGTGCCATCCAGATTTTTTTCAAACGTGGAAGCCGGCTCTGGCTCGCCAAATGAACAAAGACGTGCTCCATGTCGCGGGTCAGATCGTTATCCGCGCTGATATGGCTTATATCGGTATAGAGGCGAGCCGTGCGCGGGTTGTAATTACCTGTGGATAAATGCCCGTAGCGCTTAAGCGTCTTGCCTTCGCGCCGCGTTACCAACAACATCTTGGCGTGGGTTTTCAGACCTACCACGCCGTAAACTACCTGGGCGCCTATGGACTCCAGCATTTCGGCCCAGTTGATATTGGCTTCTTCGTCAAAACGCGCTTTAAGCTCTACGACAACAGTAACTTCTTTGCCTTTGCGCACCGCCTCCCGCAACAAATCCATCATGGTGGAATCCGCGCCTGCCCTGTAAATTGTTTGCTTAATGGCGAGTACGTTCGGGTCATTCACGGCGGCACGTAAAAACAACAAAACGCCTTCAAAGCTTTCAAACGGTTGGTGAAAAATTACATCGCCACTTTTGAGTTGCTCAAATACGTTTTCACCTAAGTCCAATTGCACCGGTGGCGCCGCCTTATATACGGGGAAACATAAATCGGGCCGATCCAGTAAATCGATAATTTGCGTTAGCCGAACCAAATTGACCGGGCCGGGAACCCGGTACAAAGCCATCGCAGGCAGATCAAATTCTTTGAGCA
>JBBAPY010000226.1:0-5202 GCA_040400635.1 Rhodoferax sp. | reverse complement strand
CGACATGAGTGTGGTGATGGACATCAGCGACCGGGTGGTAGTGCTGGACTACGGAAAAAAAATCGGTGATGGCACGCCAGATGAAGTGCGCAACAACCCGGATGTGATCAGCGCCTATCTGGGCACTAGTCACTAAAGGCGGGGCAAATTGATGCAAAACCGAATGCAAAACAATGGCGTGTGGGAATTTGGAGAAGGTGTGTAAGCATGGGATTTTTTCTTGAAACTTTGCTAGGCGGCCTGATGGCCGGCATGCTGTATTCCTTGGTGGCGCTGGGCTTTGTGCTGATTTACAAAGCTTCTGGCGTGTTCAATTTCGCCCAGGGCGCAATGGTGTTGTTCGCAGCCCTGGCCATGGCGCGTTTTGCCGAGTGGGTACCTCTGTGGACCGGAATCGTCGACAACCGTTTGGTGACTACGTCGATAGCCTTTCTCCTGGCGGGCGTAGTGATGTTTCTGGTGGCTTGGACCGTAGAACGCTTTGTGCTGCGCCATTTGGTGAACCAAGAAGGCACGACTTTGCTGATGGCTACCCTGGGAATCGCCTATTTGCTCGACGGCGTGGGCCAGACGATTTTCGGCAGCGATATTTACAAGATCGACATTGGCATGCCCAAAGAACCCATCATGGCCTTTGAGGCTACTTTCCCCGGCGGCATTTTGATCAATCAAGAAGACCTGATCGCTGCGGTGATCGCGGCAGGTCTGGTGATTTTGCTCACCCTGTTTTTCCAGAAAACTTCGACCGGTCGGGCTTTGCGTGCAGTGGCCGACGACCACCAGGCAGCGCAGTCCATCGGTATTCCCTTAGACCGCATCTGGGTGGTGGTCTGGTGTGTGGCCGGTGTGGTGGCGCTGGTGGCCGGCATGATTTGGGGTAGCAAACTGGGTGTCCAATTTACCTTGTCCACGGTGGCGATGCGGGCCTTGCCGGTGGTTATTTTGGGCGGTCTGACCTCGGTGCCTGGTGCAATTTTGGGCGGTTTGATCATTGGCGTGGGCGAAAAACTCTCCGAGGTTTTTCTGGGGCCTTATGTGGGCGGCGGTATCGAAATCTGGTTCGCCTATGTGTTGGCGCTGATCGTCTTACTGTTCCGTCCGCAAGGCCTGTTCGGCGAAAAAATCATTGACCGCGTCTGAAGGACTTCACCATGTTTTACAGAGAAAACGGCCAATTTAAAACCAGCTACCGCGCGGATCAGCAGATTTTCGGAATCACCCAGGACCGTGTCGGTGTGTTGCTGCTCATAGCGTTTGCTTTTGTAGGCGTGCCTTTCCTCGCCGATGAATATATGTTCCGCGCTATTTTGGTGCCCTTCCTCATCTTGTCGCTGGCAGCTTTAGGGGTCAACATTCTGGTCGGTTACTGCGGCCAGATTTCTTTGGGCTCCGGTGCCTTTATGGCGGTAGGTGCTTATGCGGCCTTTAACTTCTTCGTTCGTGTCGATGGCATGCCGGTTGTCCTGGCCATTCTTCTGGGAGGCGTGTTCTCCACCTTGGTAGGCATGTTTTTCGGTATACCCAGTTTGCGGGTCAAAGGCTTGTATTTGGCAGTCGCTACCTTGGCCGCGCAGTTTTTCTGTGATTGGGCGTTTTTGCGCATCAAATGGTTCACCAATGACTCAGCTTCGGGTACGGCCTCGGTTGCGGATTTGCAGGTACTGGGATTTGCCATCACCACGCCCTTGGCCAAGTATTTATTCTGCCTGTGCTTTTTGGTGGTGTTCGGCTTGTTGGCTAAAAACCTGGTGCGCGGCGCGATCGGACGTGAATGGATGGCCATTCGCGACATGGATGTGGCAGCAGCGGTCATCGGTATCCGCCCCATGTACGCCAAGCTCAGCGCCTTTGCCGTCAGTTCCTTTATTGTGGGCGTTGCAGGAGGTTTATGGGCCTTTGTGTACCTGGGCTCCTGGGAGCCCGCAGCCTTCTCGGTAGACCGTTCGTTTCAATTGCTCTTCATGGTGATTTTGGGGGGTATGGGCTCGGTAATGGGTAGCTTTTTTGGTGCTGCATTTATTGTCGTCTTGCCTATTGCGATCAATCAGTTTTTGCCGGTCTTGGGCCATCTCTTTGGCTTTACGGTCGATACGGCGGCATTGACCCATACTGAATTTATAGTGTTTGGCGCTTTGATCGTTTGGTTCCTGATTGTGGAGCCGCACGGTTTGGCGCGCTTGTGGAGCGTGGGCAAGCAAAAAATGCGTATTTGGCCTTTCCCGCATTGAGCTCTGTTTTTTAGGTGGTTTTTGTTGGTAGTTTGTTTCAATATTCAAGGAGACATGTATGACGATTCGTAAGCTCACATTGGCTATCGCCTTGGTGGCTGGCGCTGTTTCGGCCTTGGTGCCCACGGCGTCTTTTGCCCAGGCGAAAGAGCAATTTTTCCCGGTCCTGCCTTACCGTTCTGGCGCCTATGCTCCCAATGGCGTGCCATGGGCTAATGGCTTTGTGGACTATATGAAGCTAATCAATGCGCGCGATGGCGGCGTCAATGGCGTCAAGCTCACTTTTGAAGAGTGCGACACCGCCTATGCAACCGACCGGGGCGTTGAATGCTATGAACGCCTTAAAGGCAAAGCCAGCGGCGCTATCTTTCAGCCACTGTCCACAGGCATCACGTTTGCATTGACTGAAAAAGTGGGTGCCGACAAAAATTCTTTGATCACTGCCGGACTGGGGCGTTCGGAGTCCAGCGATGGCGGCGTGTTCAAGTGGAACTTCCCGCTAATGGGCACCTACTGGAGTGGCGCCGATATCTTGATGCAACACATAACCGCCAAAGAAGGCGGCAATATGAAGGGTAAGAAGATTGCCTTGGTTTATCACGATAGCCCCTACGGTAAAGAGCCGATTATTTTGTTGCAGGAGCGCGCCAAGATCCAAGGCTTTGACTTGACCTTGCTGCCGGTGACTGCGCCTGGTATTGAGCAAAAAGCGACCTGGCTGCAAATTCGCCAAAACCGCCCAGACTATGTGTTGCTCTGGGGTTGGGGTGTGATGAATTCCGCTGCGTTGAAGGAAGCCGTCGCCACCGGTTATCCGCGTGAAAAGATGTTTGGCGTTTGGTGGTCCGCAGGCGAGCCGGATGTCAAAGACGTGGGCGATGCGGCCAAAGGCTATAGCGGCCTGGTTGCTACCGGCGAAGGCGGTCCGATTCTTGGGGACATCAAAAAGTTTGTGCATGACAAGGGTCAGGGCACCGGACCTGCCGATGAAGTCGGCACCACGCTGTACAACCGTGGCCTGGTCAGCGCGGCATTGGGTGTGGAAGCCTTGCGCCGCGCCCAGGAGCGTTTTGGCAAAGGCAAGGTCATGGATGGCGAGCAGATTCGCTGGGGCCTTGAGAACTTATCGGTCGACGATAAGCGCCTCAAAGCGCTGAAGTTGAATTCGGTGATGAAGCCCATCAGCACGTCCTGCTTTGACCATGAAGGCTCGCGTTCGGCACGTATCCATACCTGGGACGGAAAGAAGTGGAACTACGTGACTGACTGGATGGAAGCCGATACTTCCATCATCAAACCGCTGGTTCGCCAGTATGCTGATAAATACGCAACTGAGAAAAAACTGACCCGTCGCGATGCCAAGGACTGCCAGTCCTGATCGCTTAACGCTTTAACAAGCACCCGGGCCGCTCGTCCAGAGCGGCTTGGGGAAAGAGCGGCTTGGCGCGCTCTTTCCCCAGGTTTAACGGGAATTTCCACTATGTCTGAAGCCCCCTCTATCGTCCTCAATGTCAATGGCATTGAAGTCATTTACAACCACGTGATATTGGTGCTCAAGGGCGTTTCCTTGCAGGTGCCCCAAGGCGCTATCGTCGCCATTTTGGGTGGCAACGGTGCCGGTAAAACTACGACTTTGCGCGCTGTTTCTAATTTGTTGCAAGGTGAGCGTGGTGCGGTAACCAAGGGCAGCATAGAGCTGCGCGGTGAGCGTATCGAAAACCTCACGCCGGCCGATCTGGTGCAGCGCGGCGTGGTGCAGGTGATGGAAGGGCGGCATTGCTTCGCCCACTTGACTATTGAAGAAAATTTACTGACCGGCAGCTACACCCGCAAAAGTAAGGCGGAAATCGCCGCCAACCTCGAAAAAGTCTATGCCTATTTCCCGCGTCTGAAAACGCGCCGCACCAGCCAGGCGGCTTATACCTCTGGCGGTGAACAGCAGATGTGCGCTATTGGGCGCGCGCTGATGGCCAGCCCGACCATGGTTTTGCTGGACGAGCCGTCCATGGGCCTTGCCCCTCAAATCGTGGAAGAGGTGTTTGAAATCGTCAAAGACCTTAACCGCAAAGAAAAAGTCACCTTTCTTCTGGCCGAGCAAAACACCAATATGGCGTTGCGCTATGCGGACTATGGCTACATCATGGAGTCGGGGCGGGTGGTGATGGATGGGCAGGCTAGTGATTTGGCCAATAACGAGGACGTGAAAGAGTTTTACCTCGGCGTGGGTGGTGGAGAGCGTAAGAGCTTTAAAGACGTCAAGAGTTACAAGCGCCGCAAGCGCTGGCTGGCATAAATTTTCAGGAGTGTCTATGGTTGAGTATTACGACGCACTGGAAACTCGCACGCCTCAGGCGCGCGAATCGGCATGGATGCAGGCGCTACCCTTGCAGATAGCGCACGCGCAAGCGCACGCACCGGCTTTGGCCAGTAGCCTGGCAGGTATGCAGGCCAGTGCGGTCAATTCGCTTGCTGCCTTGGCCCGTTTGCCGGTGGTGCGCAAGCAAGAACTATTGGATTTGCAAAAAGCTTCGCGCGCCAGTGGTGGTGATGTATTCGGCGGATTTAGCGCTCTGGGCTTTGGTGCGCATATGCCGCGCGTATTCGCCAGTCCCGGCCTGATTTACGAGCCCGAAGGCACGCAGCGCGATTACTGGCGCATGGCGCGCGCCATTTTTGCCGCGGGTTTCCGCCCTGGCGAGTTGATTCACAACAGCTTTAGCTACCACTTCACGCCGGCCGGCTCGATGATGGAGACCGGCGCCCACGCCCTGGGCTGTACTGTTTTTGCCGGCGGTACCGGCCAAACCGAGCAGCAGGTGGGAGCCATGTCGGAGTTGCAGCCGGCAGGCTATATCGGCACACCCAGTTTCCTGAAAATCATTTTGGAAAAAGCCAGCGAGATGGGCGTGACTTTGCCCAGCGTGCGCAAAGCTTTGCTGTCGGGGGAAGCCTTCCCGCCCTCTTTGCGCGACTG
>JBBAPY010000225.1:0-5222 GCA_040400635.1 Rhodoferax sp. | reverse complement strand
CTGGAGCGCCGGCGGGCTGGACCCGGTTCCAAAAGACAAACCTCGGCTGTTTAGCCGCCTGATTTCCCCTTCTTCTGAAAAGAAACCCTCATGAACGATATACGCCGCACTGTTTTGTGGGTAATTTTTGGCTTTTCCATGGTGCTGCTGTGGGACAAATGGCAAATTCACAACGGCAACAAGCCCACGTTTTTCCCCGGCCCACCCACAGCCGTCAGCACCGCCGCGCCTGGGGCTGCCATCGCGGTCGCCTCTGATGCCAGCGTGCCAGGTGCTGTGCCGGTGACTGCAGCAACGGCGGTGGCCAACGCCGCGCCTGCGGTGGAATCCGGGGCGCTTGCGCGCGGCGAACGCATCCGCGTGAGCACCGACGTGTTGTCGCTGGAGTTTGACACTCTGGGCGGCACCTTGGTGGGCTCGGAATTCCTGAAATATGGCGAGTCCGGCGACAAGAACAAGCATGTCAAGCTGCTTGATGACAGCAAAGAGCGCATCTACCTGGCCCAGTCCGGCGTGGTAGCAGGCGCGGTGCCGGGTAACTTTCCGACCCACAAAACGCCCATGGCTTTTTCTGGCGCCACGCAGCTCAAAGACGGGCAGGACCGTCTGCAACTCACATTCAGCTCGCCCGATGTGGGCGGTATCAGCGTGGTCAAAACCTACACGCTGCACCGGGGCTCTTACGCCGTCCAAGTCAGCCACGCGCTGAGCAACCATTCGGACACGCCAATAGCGCCTCAACTGTATTTGCAATTGCTGCGGGATGGTAATAAGCCGGCGGGTGAATCCTCCTTCTATTCCACCTTCACCGGCCCTGCGGTTTATACGGAGGCCAAGAAATACCAGAAAGTGGAGTTTGCCGATATCAAAAAGAAAAAGGCGGAGTACGAAAAACAGTCTAGCAACGGCTTCATCGCCATGGTGCAACATTACTTCGCCAGCGCTTGGATACTGCCCGACGGTGTTAGCCGCAGTATTTCAGTCGACGGCGTAGACATGCCAGGTACCCTGGCGGACTGCTGCTACCGCGCAGCCATGGTGGCGCCCGTGGAGGCGATTGCACCGGGCACCAGCCGTAGCGTCGAGGCCACACTGTTTGTGGGTCCGCAGGAAGAAAAAATGCTCGAGGCGCTGACGCCCGGCCTAGAGCTGCTCAAAGACTATGGCTGGCTCACTATCCTGGCCAAGCCTTTGTACTGGCTGCTCGACCGTTTGCACAGCGTCATCCAAAACTGGGGCTGGTCGATTGTGGCCTTGGTGCTCCTGCTGAAAATTGCTTTTTATTGGCTCAACGCCAAGGCCTATTCCAGCATGGCCAAGATGAAGGCGATCAACCCCAAGATCATGGAGATGCGGGAGCGCCTCAAAGACAACCCGCAGCAAATGCAGCAGGAGATGATGCGCATTTACCGCGAGGAAAAAGTCAACCCCATGGGCGGCTGCTTCCCCATCATGGTGCAGATACCGGTGTTTATCGCGCTGTACTGGGTGCTGCTGTCCACCGTGGAAATGCGCAGCGCACCCTGGATGGGTTGGATCCATGATTTGTCCGCGCCAGACCCGTTTTTCATCCTGCCGGTGATCATGACGCTGACCACGCTTTTGCAAACCGCCCTCAACCCGGCGCCGCCCGACCCGATGCAAGCCAAGCTGATGTGGTTTATGCCGCTAGTTTTTAGCGTGATGTTTTTCTTCTTTCCATCAGGGCTGGTGGTCTACTGGATTACCAACAACATTTTGTCGATTGCGCAGCAGTGGATTATTAATACCCGCATGGGCGTCCCGCCGCAGTTCAATTTGCCCTCGTTCAAATAAACGGCCCACTACCGTCAGACACCATAAGGCCGCGCAAGCGGCCTTATTCGTTTGGAGTCGGGGCTCATTGCAGCCGTTTCGGGCGCGCAGATAATAGGCCCGCCCACTCCAAAGCCCCACCCATGCTCGCCCGCCACCACGACCCGATTCTGGCCATTGCCACGGCGCCCGGCCGCGCCTCGGTAGGCATCGTGCGGGTCAGCGCTAAGGACTTGCGTCCGCTGGTCCAGGCCTGGTTCGGGCACAGCCTGGATGCGCGCCACGCGCACTACCTGCCCTTTGCGGATGCCCAGGGCGCGCCCATAGACCACGGGCTGGCCCTGTATTTCCCGGCACCGCATTCTTTTACCGGCGAGGATGTGCTGGAGTTACAAGCCCACGGCGGGCCGGTGGTGCTGCAACTTTTACTTGCGCGCTGCTTGGAGCTCGCAAGCGGCAGCGGCGAAAACGGCCAAATCTGCCTGCCGGGGCTGCGCCTGGCGCAAGCCGGTGAATTTAGCGAGCGTGCATTTCTGAACGACAAGATCGACCTGGTGCAGGCCGAGGCCATTGCCGACCTGATAGACGCCAGCACCGAGGCCGCTGCGCGCAGTGCGGTGCGCTCGCTGACCGGGGATTTTTCGCGCCAGGTGGACCAGCTGCGCGACGGCCTGGTACGCCTGCGCCTGTTGGTGGAGGCGACGCTCGATTTTCCGGAAGAGGAGATTGATTTCTTGCGCAAGTCCGACGCCCAAGGGCAGCTGGACGGACTGCACGCAGCGCTGTCCAAAGTACTGGGCGCCGCCCGCCAGGGCGCTTTGCTGCGCGACGGCATACGCGTAGTAATTGCCGGCCAGCCCAATGCCGGCAAATCTTCGCTGCTCAATGCTCTGGCAGGTGCCGAGCTGGCCATCGTCACACCGATTGCCGGAACTACACGCGACAAGGTGCAAGAGACGATACAAATCGAGGGCGTGCCGATCCATGTCATCGACACCGCCGGACTGCGCGAGGGCGCTGACGAGGTGGAAGCCATCGGCATTGCGCGCGCCTGGGACGCGGTGCTGCACGCCGACGCAGTAGTGTTTTTGCATGATCTAACGCGTGCAAACCAAGCTCAATACCAGGCCGATGACGCACGCATTGCTCATACTTTGGGGCACAAACTGGCCGCCACAGTTCCGGTCATCGACGTGTGGAACAAATGCGATGCACAGACGCCCGATGCGCAAGTGCCGGGCTTGTACCTGTCCGCTAAAACCGGGCAAGGCCTGGACTTGCTGCGCCAGCATTTGTTGGAGGTGGCAGGCTGGCAAGCAGGCGCAGAAGGTATTTCTATGGCGCGCCAGCGCCATGTGCAGGCGCTCAGCCAGGTCAGCGCGCACCTGTACCTAGCCCACGCCCATTTACGCGCCCAGGCGCAGGCGCTGGACTTATTGGCCGAGGAGTTGCGATTGGCCCAAAACGCACTCAACGAAATCACCGGCGCCTTTAGCTCCGACGACTTGCTCGGCGTGATTTTTTCCAGCTTTTGTATTGGGAAATAAGCGATGGAAACAGTGAAAGCAAGCACCCATGGCAGCCGTCTATGCGGCGCGGTGCATTACCGGGTCAGCGGGCCGCTGCGCCCCAGCTAAGACCTGCAGATTGATGGCGATACCCTGTGTGCGATTGGGCGGCGTCGCCACAACACAAAAATGCTCAATGCCCAGCGAAATCCAGCAGGGTGAAAAGTGGCATGCCGGTGGCGCGCAATTTGTCAGAGCCGCCCAGTTCTGGCAGGTCCACGATGGCCGCGCCTTCCATCACGAAAGCGCCAAGTTTTTCCAATAGTTTTTTGCCCGCCATCATGGTGCCGCCGGTGGCGATCAAATCGTCGATCAGCAGCACCCGGTCGCCAGGGTGTACCGCATCGGTATGCAACTCCACGGTGGCGCTGCCGTATTCGAGTTCATAGGTTTCTTCCACCGTGGTGAAGGGCAGCTTGCCTTTTTTGCGGATGGGCACAAAACCCACATTGAGTTCGTAAGCAACCACCGCACCGAGGATGAAGCCGCGCGCATCTAAGCCAGCCACCACATCGGGTCGGTGCGCGTTGTCCATGTAGCGGTGCACAAAAGCGTCAATCAGAACGCGAAAAACTTTGGCGTCTTGCAGCAGGGGCGTGATGTCGCGAAATTGAACACCGGGCGCCGGCCAGTCGGGCACAGTGCGGATATGGTTGCGCAAGTATTCGGTAACGTGGGTGTGTTGCATAAAGTCGGCCATCAAACAAGGGCTGGTGACAGCGGGCCGCAAACAATGCGGCCCGCTGTTATCCAAGGCCTATTGTCACCGCTGCGCAAGCACCTTGCGCAAGCCTATGCGGCCTGCTTGCAACACACGCTACTTGCGCGGCGGCGGTGGCGCGGGCGGAGATGCTAGCGGCTTGGGTGCAGGAGGGGATGCTGCGGGTTTTGCGGGCGCCACCGGAGCAGGGTTCTTTGGCGGGGGTGGGGGAGGAGGTGGCGGCGCGAAGGGATTGGCCGCGACCTTCACCGGTGGCGGCGGGGGCGCCATCACCGGGGCTTGCGCAGCCGGTACGCGGTCGCTCAAGGTTTTTAAGAATGCGACCACATCGTCAATCTCTTTTTCGCTCAATGCGGGCCCCGATCCCGCGGGGCGGTTGAATGGCACACGGTCACGCACGATATTGGCTTGATAGGCCAAGGGCAGGTCGTTGGGCACGCCGGTGTTGCCATACCAGCGTTTGGGGTTGCTGTCGCGGGTGGCGTAAAAACTGACGACATCGCGCAAATTGCTGAACGCGCCGTTGTGCATAAACACCTGGCGCTCACCCACATTGCGCAAGGAGGGCATTTTGAATGTGCCGCAGAATTTTTCGATGCTGACTGAGGCGGGGACGTTCGCGCCTAGCGCGGGACGCGTGCGGTTGGGGCCGCACAAGCCGAGGTCGAAATACGATGGATTGGCATTGGACGGTATAGCGGGGTTGCGCGGGATACCGGTGGCGTAGTGCGCAAAGTCGGTGAATAAATTGTCTGCCGGATTGGAAGATTGCGGGTTCATGCTGTGGCAACTGGCGCAATTGCCTTTGGCCGGATCGGTAAAGACTTTCATGCCATTGGCTTCGGCGGGTGTCAATTTCACGCGGCCCGCAATGAAGTCGTCGTAACGCGCGCTAAAAGCTTGGAACCGTAAGGACGATTCGAAGGCGGCCAAAGCTTCGCCGACACGGGTAAAGGCGAGTGTCGGGTTTTTGAAAATATCTTTGCCGTACAAATCCGTCATGGTTTTGGCATAAGGCCCGGCCGCAATTTTGGCAACCACGCTGGCGCCATCTTTGTTGTTCATTTCATTGGCCGCAAGAAAAGGGGCGATGTCCCGAACTCAGTTGCAGGTTTGAGTCGGTGGACATGATTATTATG
>JBBAPY010000224.1:0-5223 GCA_040400635.1 Rhodoferax sp. | reverse complement strand
GTCTGGCCGAAAAAGGCTGGTTCGCCTAATTAGGCTAAGCAAGCCGTGTGAGGGCTGCCGCAAGGCAGCGCCTCGCACCGGCTTGTGTTGAGCGGCTAGATTACGCCGCTCAACACAAGCTGCATTGCCATGGCGGTGTAGTACATTGCGTCCATGGGGTTTCAATTCGCACCAAGCACTAATGAAACCACAATGCAAATCCGTTTGCGCCTGACAAGCGTCCTCATCCTGCTCGGCGTGGGCTGGGGTAGTACCCAGGCCCTGGGCAAAATGGCGGTGTCGTCCGGCCACCAGCACTTTGGACTCATTTTTTGGCAAGCGACGATTGGCGTCTTCGTGTTGGGTGCGCTCAACATAGTGCGGCGCGGGCATTTTGCTTTGAACCGGGCCGGGCTGCGCTTTGCGTTCATCATTGCCTGTATTGGCACGCTGATTCCCAATTCCACGTTTTATATCTCGGTGGCGCATTTGCCCAGCGGGGTAATGTCCATCCTGATCTCCACCATCCCCATGCTCTCGCTTCCCATGGCCTTGGCTTTGGGCATGGACCGCTTGCATCCGCTGCGCTTGCTGGGCTTGTTGTGCGGCTTTGTCGGCGTGGCGCTGATCGCCATTCCGCAAACCAGTTTGCCCACGCCGGACATGGCCGCCTGGTTACCGCTGGCCATGGTGGGCCCGGTGTTTTATGCCATGGAAGGCAATTACGTCGCCAAGTGGGGCATGGGCGATCTGGACGCGGTACAAGCCATGTTCTGGGCCTCCTTGCTAGCCGCACTGATGGCATTGCCTTTGGCGCTGGGCATGGGCCAGTGGATCGACCCGCGCCCGCCTTATGGCACCCCTGAACTAGCGCTGATGGCCTCGTCCACCATCCATGCGCTGATGTATGCGGCATACGTGTGGCTGGCAGCGAAAGCCGGAGCCGTTTTTGCCACGCAGACCAGCTATGTAGTGACGCTCTCTGGCGTGCTCTGGGCCATGCTGCTGCTCGACGAGCAATTTAGCGCCTGGGTCTGGGCGGCTATGGCGGTGATGCTGGTCGGGCTGTTTCTGGTGCAGCCGCACCAACGATCTGTAGAGCCGATTGCAGCCAGTTAAACCCTGAAGTCTTCGCTTTAGAGTCCGCCGCTGGCCAGTTGTACCAAGGCCTCACCCATGGCCGCAAAACTGGCTGCAGCACGGCGCGACATGTGGCGCGCGCGTAAATAGCCGTGTACCAGTTCTGCTTCGTTGCGGTACTGAGCGGCCACGCCGTCTGCGCGCAAGCGTTCCACGTAGATGCGCCCATCGTCACGCAAAGGATCGATATCCGCTGTCACCACAAAAGCGGGCGGCATCCCACGAAAATCCGCAGCCTTGAGCGGCATTAACTCCGGGTCGGATGTTCTAGCGCGGTCCATGCCGCCGGTACGCAAGCCAAAGTAAATAGCCGACTCGGCGGTAGTCAACATAGGCGCATAGGCATTGCTGACATAGGACCCTATCGTCGTGTCACCGCCCAGCCCCGGATAAACAAGCAATTGACCGACCGGCATCGCGCCGCCTTGCGCACGCTGGCGCAAGCACAGCGCGGCTGCCAAATTGCCACCGGCACTGTCGCCGCCCACGATGACCCGCAAACCCTGCGCATGCAGATGCGCAAAAGCCGCCTGCACATCGTCCAATTGCGCCGGGTGCTGGTGCTCGGGCGCCAGCCGGTAGGCCATAGCCACCACATCGATACCGGTGTCTGCGCACCAGCCACTGCATGCATCGGCATGGCTTTCCAAGCCGCCTAGCAAAAAACCGCCACCGTGCAAATACAAAAGCACCGTGCCCGCATGCTGTTGCTGCGCATGCCGGTAGCGCCGCGCGAGTATGGAGCGCTGCGGCTCCTGGGCGGCAATGCTGAAGTCCGTGACTGACACCTCGGCAGGCACGGGACCACGCATCTCTGCGGCGTACCGGTTGTACCAAGCGCGGTTTTCGTCGGCGCTGAAGGTGTAGGCATCGGCCGGGTAAAAGTTGTTGGTGCGGGCGATATAGGCCAGCACCTCGGGGTCGGTGGGCATGGGGTGCGTAGCGGGTGTCGTCATGTCGGGCGCCTTGAAGTGTTTGCCGCGAACCTTAGCATGCGGTGCAAAAACCGCTACCAACGCTAGACGGCGCTGTTCCAAGCCTGCTAGGCTTAGGTCTATGAGCACGTCCGCCCCCACCCACCCTGCCCCGCCCTACGTCCCGCAAATCCGCCTCTACCAGGAGTGGCTGCAAAGCACACGCCAATTGCGGTTTGCCGACTACCCTGCCCTGTGGCGCTGGTCGGTCACGGACTTGGACGCTTTCTGGCAAAGCATCTGGGACTATTTCGGCATGCAATCGCCCACGCCGCACAGTGCGGTGCTGGCGCGCAATGTGATGCCCGGCGCCCAGTGGTTTCCTGGTGCGCAGGCCAACTATGCCCAGCAGGTGTTCCGCCATGTGCAGGCGGCGCATGCGGCAGGCTTTGCGGCCATCATCTGCCAGGATGAGTCGGGCCGCGTGACTGAACTGTCCTGGCCCGAGCTGCGTCGCCAGGCCGCTTCGCTGGCGCTGCATTTGCGCGCCCAGGGCGTGCAGCCGGGCGACCGCGTCGCGGCCTACCTACCCAATTGCCCAGAGGCCATGGTGGCGTTTTTGGCCACGGTGTCGCTGGGCGCGGTCTGGAGTATTTGCGCGCCCGACATGGGCACCGCCTCGGTGCTGGACCGCTTTCGCCAGATCGAGCCCAAAGTGCTGATCGCGGTTGATGGCGTGCACTACGCAGGGCGGGCGCACGAGCGCATGGACGTGGTGCAAGCGCTCAAGGATGCGCTGCCCACGGTGCAGCATCTGATCGTGCACCACCATATTGGCACTGCCGCAAGTTCCACGCTGCCAGTGGCCCGCGCCACCGCGCTGGTAGATACGCTGCAAGCGCACAGCGCAGAGACTGATGGCTTTGAGCCCCTGTGGCTGCCCTTTGACCATCCTTTATGGATTGTGTATTCCAGCGGCACCACCGGATTGCCCAAGCCCATCGTCCACGGGCATGGCGGCACGGTGCTGGTGGCACTGGCGCTAAAGATTTTGCATAACGACGTGGGTTGCAGCTACCAGCCCAATAGCTGGGGCGAGCGCTACCACTGGTACAGCTCCACCGGCTGGGTGATGTGGAACGCGCAAATGAGTGGCTTGCTCAACGGCACCACCTGCGTGATTTACGACGGCAACCCCTCGGGCCCCAAAGACGCGCCCGATTGGGGCACTTTGTGGCGCTTTGCCGCCCGTAACCGCGTGACATTTTTCGGTGCCGGTGCGGCCTTTTATGCCAACTGCCAAAAGGCCGGGCTGGACTTGGCCAGCCTGGGCGACCTGCGCCACATCCGCGCGCTAGGTACCACCGGCTCGCCTTTGGCACCCGAAACGCAAAGCTGGGGCAGCGCGCAGTTTCGGGCGGTACGCGCCAGTGCCCCACAGCACAGCTGGCCGGACACTGACATCTGGTGGTGCAATATTTCTGGCGGAACCGATTTTTGCGGCGCCTTTATCGGCGGCAACCGCGAACTGCCGCAAGAGCCCGGCGTCATGCAATGCCGTTTGCTGGGCTGCGCCGTCGAGGCCTGGAATGAAGCAGGCGAGCCAGTGGTGGGCGAAGTGGGGGAGCTGGTCTGCAGCCAACCCATCCCGTCCATGCCTCTGTATTTTTGGGGCGACCCGCAAAACCAGCGCTACCTGGCCAGCTATTTTGAGATGTACCCCAAAGGCCTGGGGCGCAAACCCGGCGGCGGCGATGCGGCGCCCGAGACTGGCGGCGTCTGGCGCCACGGCGACTGGCTGCGCATTGGCACGCAAGGCGCTTTGCTGGAAGGCTGCGTGATTTACGGTCGCAGCGACGCCACCATCAACCGCCACGGCCTGCGCATGGGCACCAGCGAGATTTACAGCGCGGTGGAAGCCCTGCCCGAAGTACTGGACAGCATGGTGGTGGACTTGGAATACCTGGGCCGCGAAAGCTATATGCCGCTGTTTGTGGTGCTGCGCCCTGGCGTCAAGCTGGACGAAGCGCTGACGAGCCGGATTCGTGACAGCATCCGCAGCGCCCTGAGCCCGCGCTTTTTGCCCAATGCCATCTTCCAAGTAACCGAGATCCCGCGCACCCTGTCGGGCAAAAAACAAGAACTGCCCATTAAGAAGCTGATGCTGGGCCAGCCCCTGGAAAAAGTGGTCAACCGCGAAGCCATGGCCAACCCCGGCTGCCTGGATTGGTATGTGAATATGGCAAGCGAGCACCTGGCGCGCAGTGCCTAAAAATCCGCCTCAGCGCCCAAAATTGACCTGTTTGCAGTGATTTAGCCGGGTTTTGGTCGCCCGAGAGGGGCGCAAAACCCGGCAAACGGCTCCAATTGACCCTGTACTTTTGCCTTCAGGCCGGAAAAAAGGCAAAATGGGGGGATGCGCGATAACACCACCACCAAGATCAGTCCCGACGGCCTCCGCTACCGCTCACGCGCCTCGGGGTCCCCATTTGCACAATCCTCTGGTAACGCCAGCATGAGCTGCGCCAAATGCGGCCTGCACAAGCCGCGTTCTTTGGGATCCTTTCGCAAGCTGGCAGGCAAAAGCATGTTTGTCTGCGGCGATTGCGTACCGCCAAAGCCAGCTACTCCGCCAGCGGCGCCCCAGGCGCCTGCCACTGGCACCTAAAACGCTGCCACCGCGCTTCTCCCTCAGAAGCGCGCTTTGAGGCATGCCCTGCAGCACCAGATTCGCGTCGCGATAGCCGTGGCTTTGCCGCAAGAGTTGGACGGCGCCCTATTGCAAGGCGCAGCGCAGGTCTTCTACACCGGCGTGGGCAAAGTCAATGCCACCCTGGCCACGCTGCAAGCCCTGTACAGCCTCCAACCCGATATCCTGATTAACTTCGGCACCGCCGGTGCGGTCAGCCCTGGCCTGTCCGGCCTGCTACCGGTCTCGCGCGCAGTGCAGCGCGATATGAACGCCGAGCCCTTGGCGCCGCGCGGCACCACACCTTTTCACACAGGACCGCATCACTTGGACAGTGGACAGCCAGGTTGGGTCTGCGGCACCGGCGACAGCTTTGTCAGTGTGCACGACACGTGGTTTGACACCGCAGGCATCCATTTGGTGGACATGGAGTTATTTGCCGTCGCCAGCGCCTGCCAGCACCAAGGCACGCCCTGGCGCAGCATGAAATTTGTCTCTGAC
>JBBAPY010000223.1:0-5226 GCA_040400635.1 Rhodoferax sp. | reverse complement strand
AGAATATGAGCCGCGCGCCCTTTGCTTCGCTCAATATGCGCTGGGGCGCGCGCATGGGCGACGCCAAAATGACCGACATGATGGTCGGCGCGCTGCACGACCCCTTCCAAAACATCCACATGGGCGTAACCGCTGAAAACATCGCTGCCAAATGGGGCATCAGCCGTGACGCGCAAGACGCGCTGGCTGTTGAAAGCCACAACCGCGCCCAACGCGCCACCGAAGCCGGTTACTTCAGCAGCCAGATCATGCCGGTGATCCTCAAAAGCCGAAAAGGCGATGTGTCCTACGCCACCGACGAGCACTTCCGCCCCAACTGCACTGCCGCTGAATTGGCGAAATTGAAACCTGTTTTCCTGAAAGAAAACGGCACCGTCACCGCTGGCAATGCCTCGGGCATCAACGACGCTGCTGCGGCGGTAGTGTTGATGGAAACCAGTGTGGCCAAAGCGCGCGGGCTCAAGCCCCTGGCGCGCTTGGTCGCTTACGCGCATGCCGGTGTGGACCCGCAGTACATGGGCATCGGCCCGGTGCCCGCTAGCAAACTGGCGTTGCAAAAAGCCGGCCTCACGGTCAATGACCTGGACGTAATCGAAGCCAACGAAGCCTTTGCCGCGCAGGCCTGTGCTGTAACGCGCGACCTGGGCCTGGACCCGGCCAAGGTCAACCCCAACGGATCGGGCATTTCGCTAGGCCACCCGATTGGCGCGACCGGCGCGCTCATCACCGTCAAAGCCTTGTACGAGTTGGAGCGCATCAACGGGCGCTATGCGCTGGTCACCATGTGCATAGGCGGGGGCCAAGGTATCGCCGCTATTTTTGAGCGCCAGGCCTAAAGCGGCGCTGGGCTTAGTCGCCCTGAAAACCCCCGGCGCGCAGGGTAACTACCAGCGTGTCGCGGTAACCCCCGGCTTGCAGAGGTTGGATAGGCGTGGACTCGTGGATCAGGCGGGCATCGTCCAGTAAGAGTACCGACCAGGCTTCGTCCAAAGTAAAGCGCTGGCCGTTAGGTCCTTCGGCCTCAAACACCCGGGTCTCACCACCTTTGATACCTTGGCGGGCGAGCAAAAAAACTGCCACCAGGTCCACACCATCACGGTGGGCGCCTTCGGGCGTGGGTCGGCCAATGCCGTCGGTGGTGTCTATGCGGAACTGGTGCGCCTCGGCGTACCAGGTTTGCGCGCCGCGCAAGTTGCTAGCCACGCGGCCCAGCCATTGCAAGACAGCCAGCCAGTCAGGGTGCGTTGCCATGGACTGCGCCATAGGCTCGAAATGGCGCTGCATACCGCCGTGCAGCGCGTTGTATTCCAAGGGCTGCCAATGCGGCCGGTGCGCAGCCTGTTGCACATCGCCATCGGCCCCGACAACGAAACAACTATGCCTCCTGCGCCGGTAGCGCCCGCCGTCTTTCAAATAGCCATCGGGCGGCAAGTCGTCCCACAGCGCACCAAAACCCTGCAAGCGGGCGCCATCGACCTGCGCCAGCGCGCGCACATCGGTCGCCGACAAGACCGCGTAGCCGCGTGTGCGCAAGCTGTTGTCTAGTTCGGCGGGTTTGGTTAGCGGGGGGTGGAATGCGGAGGTGGACATGGGCGATAGGATACGGATTTGGGCACGCAGCAAGCGAACTGCGCAGTGGGGCGCAATTATCATGGGTCCGGGTGTAAGGCCCGCATCGCAAAAAGTATTACCGCGATAGAATCTGGTAATGATTTAAAGGAGTATTCGCCATGAGTACCACGATCACCATCAAGGGCCAAGTCACCATACCCAAGCAAATACGTGATGCCATGGGCTTGATGCCCGGCAGCGCTATCGACTTTGCAGTGAACCCCGCTGGCCAAGTCGTTTTGCAAAAGGCAGCTGCAAGCCAGACTGCTCGCAAATCGCGCGCCAAGCCGGACCGCTTTGCAGCCGCGCGGGGCAAAGCCGATGTGCAGTGGCGCACCAAAGACCTGATGGCCTTGCTGCGCGGATAAGCCATGCTGGTGGATACCAATGTCCTGGTGGATGTGCTGGGAAACGACCCGGACTGGGCCGACTGGTCGATCACACAGTTACGCGCACAGGCACAGATCCACCGCCTGATCATCAACCCGGTCATTTATGCTGAGTTATCGCTCACCTTTGATACCGTGGAAGCACTGGATGCCAGACTTGCCAACTTGCAAATCCCGGTGATCGAAACACCCAAGCCAGCGCTTTTTTTGGCTGGAAAAGCCTTTGTGCAGTACCGGCGCCAAGGCGGCGCCAAAACCAATGTGCTGGCGGACTTTTTTATAGGCGCACACGCTGCGGTGGCAAGCCTGCCGGTTCTAACGCGCGATGTGCGGCGCTATGCAAGCTACTTCCCAACGGTTCGATTGATTGCACCGGAGTTGAACTGAATAACGCAATCGGCCTGTGCCGCCTTTGTCGCTTCGGTAACCCGCGCCACCGCATACTGCCACTAGCATCCGTTCTTTTCTCAACCGCCCCCATAAGGCTCACTGTATGTCCGACACCGCTGTATCCACCCTCACCAACCACCAATTGCGCTTGGCCTCGCGTCCGGTAGGCCTGCCGACGCGGGACAACTGGAGTGCAACTACTGAAGCGGTGGCCGAACCCGCGGAGGGCGGCGTGCTAGTGCAAACGCTGGCCTTATCGCTGGACCCGGCCATGCGCGGCTGGATGAACGAGGGGCGCAGCTACATCCCGCCGGTGGGCATTGGTGAAGTGATGCGTGCCGGTGGCGTGGGCCGGGTGATTGCGTCCAAGAGCGCGCATTTTTCGGTAGGCGATATGGTCAGCGCAGGCTTTGGCGTGCAGCAGTATTTGCGCCTGGGAGCTGAGGAGTTCAAGCGCAATGGCATTGTCAAAATTGATTTGCGAATGGGCAGTTTGACGCAATGGCTGAACGTGCTGGGCATGCCCGGTATGACCGGCTACTTTGGTTTGATGGACGTGGGTCAGCCCCAGGCCGGTGAGACCTTGGTGGTGTCCGGCGCAGCCGGTGCGGTGGGGCAAACCGTGGGCCAGGTGGCCAAGATCAAAGGTTGCCGTGTGGTGGGTATTGCCGGTGGCAAGGCCAAGTGCGACTGGGTAGTAAAAGAGCTGGGCTTTGATGCCTGCATTGACTACAAAGCCGGACCCGGCGCGGTGCGCGAAGGCCTGAAAGAACATTGCCCCAAGGGCGTGGATATTTACTTTGACAACGTGGGCGGCGAGATTTTGGACACCGTGCTGGCCCGCATCAACCGCAAAGCGCGCATCATTATTTGCGGCGCTATCAGCCAGTACAACGCCACTACGGCCATTGCCGGCCCGAAAAATTACCTGAGCCTGCTGGTCAACCGCGCCCGCATGGAAGGCATTGTGGTGTTCGACTACGCCGACCGCTACCACCTGGCGGTGCTAGAGATGGCCGGCTACCTCAAGGACGGGCGCATGAAAAGCAAAGAAGATATCGTCGAAGGTATTGAGCACTTCCCAGAAGCTTTGCTAAAGCTATTTAACGGTGAAAACTTTGGCAAGCTGGTGCTGCAAGTAGCCAGCGCCTGAAGGGAATGGCTTCCTAGCTGACCATCGCCGCGTACACCATGTTGCGAAACAAAGGCCGGTAGTACTCGCGCTGGTTGGGCGCCTGGATCATGAGGATGGCAAACATGTCTTCTTTTGGGTCCACCCAAAACGTGGTGCCTGCGATGCCGCCCCAGGAGTACAGGCCCACGCTGCCTGGCGCCGTGTCCAGCCCATCGGCCAAGCGAACCGAAAATCCCAGGCCAAAGCCGGTGCCTGGTGCCAACATATTACCTGCGTTTTCAGTGCGGTTCTGGCCAATGCGGCCCAAGTGGTCCGAAGTCATGAGGCGTACGGTATGCGGGCTGAGCAGGCGCTGCCCGTCCAGCTCGCCGCCATTGAGCATGCACTGACAAAAACGCGCATAGTCGGCTACGGTACCGCCCATGCCGCCACCGCCGGATTCCAAGCGTGGCACTTCCGTCAAATCAATGAGTTCCATGGGCGTGCCGCCATCGGGGTCGTGGGCAAAGGCCTGCGCGATACGGTGCTGCTGGTCGGGTGGCACGTAAAAGGCAGTGTCCACCATCCCTAGCGGCCCGAGCACCTGCGCTTGCAACAAGCGGCCCAAGGTTTGGCCTGACACGACTTCGAGCAAAGCACCCAGCACATCGGTGGCGCGGCTGTATTCCCAGATGCTGCCGGGCTCGAACATCAGCGGCATGCTGGCCAGAAGTTCCGCAAATTGCGCATTGCTATGGCCGCGCGCGGTGGTGCGCAGGCCGGCTTCGTCGTACATTTTTTGCACCGGTGCCTGGCCCAAAAACTCATACGTCATGCCCGCCGTATGGCGCAACAAGTCATAGACCGTGATGGCCGCGCGGGGCGAGCGCAATTGCATCTGGCCGTTTTCCATATGCGCCACTTGCACCTTGGCAAAAGCGGGCAGGTAGCGCGCCACCGGGTCACTGAGGAACAAGCGCCCTTGCTCCACCAGTTGCATAGTGGCCACAGAAACCAAGGGTTTGGTCATGGAGTAAATGCGAAAGATCGCGTCTTTGTGCATGGCCGCGCCGCTGGCCGGGTCGCGTTGACCGATGGCCTCGTGCAAAACCACTTTGCCGTTTCGGGCGATCAATGCCACGGCGCCGGGCAAGCGTCCTTTGGCCACTTCGGCCTGTAAAGTGTCCAAGAGGTAGGTGGCGCGCGCTGGGTCAAAACCCTGCGATGTGAGCGCGGCGGTGGGGAGTGGATGCGATGCCGTCATAAAAAATTCTTTTTGCCCTAAAGACGATTGTTTTCGTGCGCTGCGCTGCGGGCTAACTCTTGCTCTTGCAACCAGCGCCACATCACTTTACCGGCACCGCTTTTGGGTAGCGCATCTAAAAATTCGACAGCGCGCGGCACTTTGTAGACCGCCATATTGTCGCGGCACCAGTCGATGATGTCTTGCTCGCGCACTTGTCCCTTGTGCGTGCCGCGCAGCACCACCATGGCTTTAACCGACTCGCCGCGATAGGCATCCTGGGTGGCGATGATGCAAGCCTCTTGGATGGCCGGGTGGCGGAACATCAGCGCCTCCACCTCCGCTGGCCAAACCTTAAAACCCGAGGCATTGATCATGCGTTTAAGCCTATCGGTCATGAAAAAATAGCCGTCTTCATCGACCCGGCCCAGATCGCCCGAGCGGAAATACACATGCCCGTCCACCTCCACAAAGGCCTG
>JBBAPY010000222.1:0-5231 GCA_040400635.1 Rhodoferax sp. | reverse complement strand
AGTTGGTCTGGGTTTGCTGGGCGTCACCGGTTTTTACTGGTACCTCACCTCCGCTGGCGTCCCCGCGGACGGCAAAGCGCTGGCTGCCATGCTCAATCCGCTGGTGGGCTTTGCCTTTGGCTCCTCGCTGATTTCAATTTTCGCCCGTTTGGGCGGCGGAATTTTCACCAAGGGGGCTGACGTGGGTGCCGACCTGGTAGGCAAGGTGGAAGCCGGGATTCCGGAAGACGACCCGCGCAACCCGGCCGTGATTGCCGACAACGTGGGCGACAACGTCGGCGACTGCGCCGGTATGGCTGCCGACTTGTTCGAAACCTATGCCGTGACCCTGATCGCCACCATGGTGTTGGGCGCATTGCTGGCGGGTACCGCTGGCCCCAATATGGTGCTCTACCCGCTCGTACTTGGCGGCGTGTCCATCGTAGCGTCCATCATCGGGTGCTTCTTTGTAAAGGCCAGCCCCGGCATGACCAATGTGATGCCTGCGCTGTACAAAGGTCTGGCCGTTGCTGGTGTGCTGTCTTTGGTGGCCTTTTACTTTGTCACCCAGTCACTATTTCCAGCGCCACTGGCTTTGCCCGATGGCAAGGCTTTGAGCGCCAGCGGACTGTTTGGCGCCTGCGCCATCGGTTTGATTCTGACCGGCGCGCTGGTCTGGATCACCGAGTACTACACTGGCACCCAGTACGCGCCCGTGCAGCATATTGCGCAAGCATCGACCACCGGCCACGGCACCAACATTATTGCCGGCCTGGGCGTGTCCATGCGCTCCACCGCTTGGCCGGTGCTGTTTGTGTGCGCGGCGATTTACAGCGCATTTGACCTGGGTGGCTTGTACGGCATTGCCATCGCCGCCACCTCCATGCTGAGCATGGCTGGTATCGTGGTCGCCTTGGATGCCTATGGGCCCATCACCGACAACGCCGGCGGCATTGCCGAAATGGCCGAGCTACCGGCTAGCGTGCGCGATATCACCGACCCGCTGGACGCGGTTGGCAACACCACCAAGGCGGTGACTAAAGGCTATGCTATCGGCTCTGCCGGCCTGGCAGCGCTGGTCCTGTTTGCCGACTACACCCATAAGCTCGAGGGCTTGGGCGCGCACATCAAGTTTGACTTAAGCGACCCCAACGTCATCATTGGCCTGTTCATCGGCGGACTGATTCCCTACTTGTTCGCTGCGATGGCGATGGAGGCCGTGGGCCGCGCCGCCGGTGCTGTGGTGGTAGAAGTGCGCCGCCAGTTCAAGGAAATCAAAGGCATCATGGACGGTACCGGCAAACCCGAGTACGACACTGCGGTGGACATGCTGACCACAGCGGCCATCAAGGAAATGATGATCCCCAGCCTTTTGCCAGTGGTCGCGCCCATCTTGGTTGGATTGGTTCTTGGACCCGCCGCTTTGGGCGGCTTGCTGATGGGTACCATCGTGACCGGCCTGTTCGTGGCCATTTCCATGTGCACTGGCGGCGGTGCTTGGGATAACGCCAAAAAATACATCGAAGACGGACACCATGGCGGCAAAGGCTCTGAAACGCATAAGGCCGCGGTTACGGGGGACACGGTGGGCGATCCCTACAAGGATACGGCAGGCCCGGCGGTCAACCCACTGATCAAGATCATCAATATCGTCGCCTTGCTCATCGTGCCGGTGATGATGAAGATTCACGGCGGCTGATAACTCCAAGGCCTTTTGCGCCTAAGCCGGCCCTGTTCGGGCCGGCCCCATCCCGCAAGCTCTACGCTTAGCGGGATTTTTTTGGTCACTGTTGGGCGCAAAGGTGTAATATTACGCGGTCGGTACGTCCTATTCGTTGGAAACTCAAGGCGTCGTGAAAATACTCATAGTGGATGACCATGCATTGGTGCGCGAAGGCCTGGGCCAAGTGCTGTCTGGCATGTATCCAAGGTTGCAGTTGCTGCACGCGGGAACAGGCGCCACGGCGATTGACCTGCTGCTTCCCCATCGCGACATCGACCTGGTGCTGCTCGATTACCACCTGCCGGATATGAATGGTTTGGAAGTGCTGCGCCAGATGGGCCGCATTCAACCCGCCTTGGTGGTGCTGATGATTTCGGGCAGTACCACACTGCAATTGATTCAACTGGCACTCAAAAACGGCGCCGCTGGTTTTGTGACCAAGACGGGCAACACCGACGACTTGCTTGAAGCCATCTCCCAGGTGATCAACGGCGAGATTTACCTGCCGCAGGAACTACGGCCTTTAGCCGCGGCGGGTAAGGCGGCGCTGCCGCCGCCGCTGTCGCGCAAACAGGAAATGGTATTGCGGGGCTTAATGGAAGGCCATACCAACCGGGAAATCGCCACAGCACTGGAGGTTTCGGAAGAGACCGTAAAAACCCATGTAAGCGCCATCCTGCGCTATTTTCATGCGGACAACCGTACGCAGGTCGTGCGCGCAGCGGCCAACTACGCCTTCAACGCCAGTAACTGACTAAAACCAGGCCTAGGTTCTGAGCACGCGACGCAGCCAGGCGCGTAACTGTGCTGCTTGCAAAGCTTGGCCTAAGACAGCCGTAGCGGCAGGCAGGTCGAGCAAACCGTCGGTGGTGCCAAAGTCGGCATGAATGATGCAGGCGGGTATTTCACTTCCCATACGCGCACGCAAAGCCAGGATGCGTCTACCCGCCTCCAGCGGCGCATCAGCCTGCCAGGCGCAAACAATGGCTTGGGCTTGCAAGGCGCTGACGCCATCTAAGGCCTGCTCATCGAGCAACTCACAACCCCAGTTGCGCAACCACGCTGCCACGATCCCTGCGCGTTCATGGTCCTTATCTAACAAGGCCACGCGCGATCCGTCCAGCGCGAAAGCCTCCAGGGCATTGGATCGATCTGCAGCCTGCACCTGGCCGCAGACATCGGCCAGCGGCAAAGTAATGGAAAAGCGGCTCCCACGGCCTAGCGCAGAACGCAACTGCAACCCGGTTCCCAGAAGCTGGCAATGGCGGGAGGCGATATGCAGGCCTAGTGAAGGGCGTGAAGGCTCCTGGGGTGTTGCCATATTGCGCTGGGCAAATGGCTCGAAGATTTTGGCGTGGTCGCGCTCGGCAATACCGGGCCCGCTGTCGCTGACATCCAGACGAACTGCCGAGCCACCCTGTACCGGGCGGGCGCTGAGGAGGACCGTACCGCGCGCGCAAAATCGGACCGCGTTGCGCCCTAAGGCCAGCAAGATGCGTTCGAGCAGTGCCGCATCCCCAAGTACCGCCTGGCCTTTGCATCGGACCACCAATCGCAAACCCTTGGCCTGCGCCTGATCGGCCAGCTGCTCATGCACCCGGTAAAACAACCCGTCCACCGACACCGCCACGCTAGAGGCCTGCACCTCGCCGGCATCGATCTGGGCCAGTTCCATCAAGCCGGCAAGCAGGCGCGTCAAGTCCTCCATGGAGGAATGCAAATAGGCGTGCAAAGCTTCTGCAGATGATTGCGGGGGCAAGCGTCGCAAACGCTCTAAAAACAGCGCCAAGGCCTGTGCGGGCTGGCATAAGTCATGGGTGGCCGTTGCCCAAAAACTCGCACGCTGCTGCAGTACATCCAGTGGCTGCTCCTGCGCTGGCCCTGCCGGTCGTAGGCGCAACAGCGATTCCTTGGTGATTCGGTCCGGCTCGGCCGACACTTCGGCCACTTTCTGCTGCGGCTTTGAAACCGCTAAGCCGCTCTGGGCGTGATTTGCAGCCATTGTGGGAGTCCCCGGCAAGGCATTTACCCCGGGTTCCCGCCAAACGCGCTGCCACCAGGCCCGCAGTCCGTGTGGCTTATCGCTATGACCGGGGGGCGCACTCATAGTTCATCACCCCGCGCGCCGCGCCATAAGCCCGCCGCAGCGAGTGCGTTCGGCCCGCTTAAGGCAAAGTCAAAGAGGTAGGCCATGGCACAACATAATAGTACCAAGGCGAGGGCCAGAGCCTGAGCACACACTGCACAATAGCGACATGAGTAATTCCAACCCACCGCGCGTCATTCCGGTGCATGACCTGCGCCAAGGCGCACACGCTATTCCCTCCCATAACGCTGGCGCCAGCCGTGCGCAGGGCCTTGGGACAAATGACACCCTGGGACGCCCCTTGCGCGACCTGCGCATCAGCGTTACCGACCGGTGTAATTTTCGCTGCAGTTATTGCATGCCCAAGGAAGTGTTTGATAAGGACTACCAGTACCTGCCCCAGTCAGCCTTGCTGTCCTTTGAAGAAATTGTGCAAGTGGCGCGGGAGTTTGTGGGCTTGGGCGTGCAAAAAATCCGCCTTACCGGGGGTGAGCCCTTGCTGCGCAAGAACCTGGAATTGCTGATAGCCCAACTCGGCGCCCTGCGCACTCTCGAAGGCCACGCACTGGACATGACGCTGACCACCAACGGCGCCCTTCTAGCCCGTAAAGCCCAGGCATTGCGTGATGCCGGCTTGCAGCGCGTCACCGTCAGTCTGGATGGACTAGACGACCGCATATTCCGCCAAATGAACGATGTGGACTTCCCCGTGTCCGAAGTGCTTAAAGGCATTGAAGCGGCGCAGGCGGCAGGCCTGGGACCTATCAAGGTCAATATGGTGGTCAAGCGTGGCACCAATGACCATGAAATTCTGCCCATGGCCAGGCATTTCCGAGGGACCGGAATCGTTTTACGGTTTATCGAATACATGGATGTTGGTGCCACCAACGGCTGGCGCATGCATGAAGTGTTGCCTTCGGCCGAGGTCATAGCGCGCTTGCAAACCGAGTTTTCCTTGATGCCGCTGGAGGCCTCTGCAACGGGCGAGACAGCGCAGCGCTGGGCTTACGCTGACGCGCAGGGCCGGCCCGATGCCCATGCCGGCGAGATAGGCGTGATCAGCAGTGTGACCCAAGCCTTTTGCGGCGACTGCAACCGCGCTCGTTTATCTACCGAAGGCCAGTTGTATTTGTGTCTGTTCGCCAGCCGGGGGTATGACTTGCGCAGCCTGCTGCGCGGTGGCGCGACTGCACAGGAACTGGCTGCCGCTATAGGCGCAATCTGGGAGCAGCGCGATGACCGCTACTCAATGTTGCGCGCCACACAGCCCGCCCAGCCTGAGGCAGCCTCTGGGCGGCGGGTGGAAATGAGTTACATCGGTGGATAAGGTGGATTTCTTTCTATGAAATCGCTGGCAGAAATAGCCGACACCTTGCTGGGTTATGACCCCGATGCCTTAGCGGCACAGTCGGTCAATACATTCCTGGCCGATATGGTACCCCT
>JBBAPY010000221.1:0-5255 GCA_040400635.1 Rhodoferax sp. | reverse complement strand
CGAAAAATTCACACGCGCCCCTTATTGCGCGGCTGCGCTGGCAGCGGGACGTGCCGCAGTGGCGGGCCCCGCGACTTTGACGCCATCGCCATCGCGCAAAAAGCCAGCGCCCGAGGACACCACCAGCGCATCCGCTTCCAGTCCATCGGTCACCTCAATCACCGGGCCTGCCGGGCTGTTGGCGCGCCTGCCGGTGTTGATACGCGTTTGCGTCACCCGGCCATCGCTTTGCAAGCGGAAGCAATAGCTAAATCCATCGCGCACCACCACGGCCTGCTGGGCCACAGTGAGGGCCGGAGTTTGGCCTAAAACAAATTCACCCGGCGCATACATGCCCGGCTTGAGCGCTGCCGCGTTTTTGTCCACGGGGCCGATCAAGTCCACATACACCAGGCCGACGCGGCTTTGCGCATCGACCGTGGGCGCGAGCATGCGCACCTTGCCTTGCCACTGCCCGCCGCCCGGCGCGCTGATGCGGACGCTGGCGCCCACCGTGACGCGGGCCAACTCATTGGCAGTCAGCTCGCCGCGCCACTCCAGGCGGCTGCGGCGCAGCATGCGGAACAACTCGCTGCCGGGCGCGACCACCGCACCCAAGGCCGCATTGCGCGCAATGATGGTGCCGCTATCGGGGGCAATAATTTGTGTGTGTTTGAGGCGCAGCAACTGGCTATCTAGCCCGGCCTTGGCCGCATCCAGGCGGGCTTTGGCCATTTGCTCGGCGCTCAGCATCTGGCTGATTTGCTGAGCGCTCAGGGCGCTGTCGTTTTGCAGGGCCCGGGCACGGTCCGCATTGATGCCCGCGTCATTGGCAGCGGCCTGCGCTTCGGCCAATTGGGCGCGTGCCAAGGCCACATCGGCTTGCACGCTATCGGCCGACAAATGCGCCAGCAATTGGCCTGCTTGCACCACATCGCCAACGTTAACCATCAGGTCGGCAATGCGCAAACCACCGACTTCAGCAGAGACGCTGGCCTCTTGCCAGGCGGCTACATTGCCGTTGGCGACCAGGGTCAATGGCAGCATGGTTTTTTGCACGCGCGTGGTACTGACGGTCAATGCCGGTTTGGCGGCGGCCGGGGCATCAGCCGCCTGCACGCCCGCTACCGCCAGTGCCAATAGCAGCGCGCCGACCTGCAAGCAACTACCCACTGCCGGGCGTGCCGTAGCGCAATGCCAACGCAATAAAAATGGGGGAACAGACAAATGCATACGTCTTAACTTTCAGTCTTATTGATTCGTGTTGCTGGGCGCAGGCTGTAACACGGTGGCCCGTCCGAAACCAGCGCTGGTGCTGTCCCAGCCGCCACCGGCAGCGCGGTAGAGGGCCACCCAGGCGCGGCGGCTTTCCCATTGCAAACCGGTGCGCAGGCCATCGGCTGCCAGCAGCCCCCGGCGCGCCTCTTGCACCTCCAAGCCAGTAGCCATGCCCTGGCGCTGGCGTGCCAGCATGGCATCGAGCACCTGCTTTGCGTTGTTCTGGCCGCGCTGGGCCTGTTCGTTGCGGTCAGCATTCAATTGCAGTTGCACCAGCGCTTCTTCCACCTCGCGTACCGCGCCGCGCACGCGCGCCTGGTACAGCGCCACTTTGCTTTCAAAGTTGGATTGCGCCGCTTCCATATTGGCCTGGCGCTGACCGGCATCAAACACGGGAACGACCAAGGACACCGGCCCCAAAGACCAAGTCGTCAGGTTTTTATCCACTCCACCGATACCGAATTGCGCAGGTCCGATGGAGCCATTGATCGTCAACCGGGGCCAGCGCTGCGCCTGCGCTCCGGCCACCAAGGCAGCGGCCTTGAAGACATCTCGCTCGGCCGCAAACACATCCGGCCGCTGGGCGATGGTTTGCGCCGGTAGGCTGGCCAGCGCCAAGGCCGGAGCGTCCTGGGTCGCGCTACCTGCGCGTACCAAGCCGCGCACCTGCGGCTCGGGCAGGGCCGACAGCGCCACCAGGGCTTTGATGCCCAGATCGCATTGCGCGCTTTGCTCTAACCAGCGGCTGCGCGCATCAGCCGCCGCAGAGCGTGCCAGAGCCAGATTGGCCGCTGGCACCATGCCGGCAGCCAAAAGCTGACCGGACAGGCGCACCGTTTCGTCATAGGACTGGCTAATGGCCCGCGCGTTCTCGCTTAAAGGCTGGCAGGCACGCGCACCGTAATACGCATGCGCGACTTCGGCAGCCAGGGCCACGCGTGCATCGTGCCATTGCGCTTGGCTGGACTGCAATTGGGCCAGCGCGCCGTCTTTCACCAATTGGTTGGCGCCCACTAGGTCGATTTCCCAGCTCGCCTGTACCGAGGCTGCCGCAGTGCTGGTCACGCCAATGTCAGGCTGGCTCTCACCCCGGCTGAGCGACACCCCGGCGCCCACCTGGGGCAGCAAAGTCGCGCGGGCCGAGGCGCTACTGGCCCGGGCTTGGGCGATGGCGGAAAGGGCTAGTGACAGATTTGGGCTGGCGCCTTGGGCGGCTTCCTGCAAATGCAGCAGCGACGTGTCGGCCTGGGCTTGCCACCATTCCTGCAAAGCGCGAGGCTTGCCCTGGTGCGGCAAGGGGGCTTGCCATTGCGCCACCACCGTCGCCACTGGTGCGCTCGGTTGCTGCGGCAAGGCACAGGCAGTCAAAAGAAGTGCGGCGCTAACTGTGGCGATCCGGGTGCACACCGCGCTATTTGGCAAAGGCTTCATTCAGTAAATATTTTCAAGGCTGGGGGCTTGGCATCATGTTGCTAAGCAGGTACGTCCGTCGCTAGGGATAGCGTATTTTCGGATATTTACGGCGCGAGGCACTCCAATAGGGCTTTCACGTCGGAGCATCCTAGCGCTCAACTATGACGCGGCCACTTAGGTGGCATGCGCCAAGCCGCTGACTGCGGTAACCAGCCCAATACCGGCCAACAGCCAAGCGATTTGCGCAGCGGTTTGCCAGCCGCCCAGACGCTTTTGCAATTGCGGAATCAAATCGGCCAGGGCCACATAAATAAAACTACTGGACGCGATGACCAGAAAAAAGGGCAAATATCCCTGCATCTGCTCCACCAACCAGTAACCCAGTAAACCGCCCAGTGCGGTAACCGAGCCGGCCATGGATACCTTGATGAGCGCCGCCTGACGGTCTGTGGCGCCTGCGCGCAGAACCACCAAATCGCCCATATGGTGCGGCACTTCGTGGGCCAGCACGGCCACCGAGGCAATCATGCCCAGGCGCACATCGGCCATAAAGGCCGAGGCGATTAACACGCCGTCACCAAAGCAATGCACGCTGTCGCCCGCCAGCACGGCCCAACTACCGCCAGTATGGCTATGGCCCGGGGTTTGTACCGGAGCAGGGTCATGTTCGTGCGTGCCATCATGGACATGCGTAGCGTTTGCCAAGTGCACATGCGCATGGCCCGCGTGGCTATGGGCATGTGCACCATGTTCATGGCCGTGGTGCCATAGCTCGGCTTTGTCCAACAAAAAGAAAAACACCAGACCGATGAGCAAGGTCATAAACAAATCATGGGCTCCGGCCTGGCTTTCAAAGGCTTCTGGCAGCAAATGCATAAACGCGGTGGCCAGCAAAGCCCCGGCCGCCATACTTAGCATGTGCTGGGTGTAGCGGGCAAGTATCCCAAAGCTCAGCGCAGCAGCGACCCACACACTTCCAATGCCAGCGCACAGGGTACCGACCAAAATCGCAAAAATAATCACTAGCGATCCTTTAGTATTTCACCTAGAGGGCTAACACCCTTGGGGCGCGTATTGTGCAACAGGCAGTACGCAGCCCGACTTAATGCGCCTTGTCCCAATTAGGGCCCACCCCTACTTCTGCCAGCAGCGGCACCTTGAGTTGCGCCACCGCAGCCATGATGCGCGGTATCTCAGCGCGCAGCCAATCCACCTCGGCTTGCGGCACTTCGAACACCAATTCATCATGTACCTGCATGATCATCCGCGTGCCGTAGCCGCCGGCATCTAGAGCGCGCTGCACCTGCACCATGCTGAGCTTGATTAAATCGGCCGCCGTGCCTTGCATGGGGGCGTTAATGGCAGCGCGCTCAGCTCCGGCGCGGCGTTGGCCGTTGGGCGAATTAATTTCCGGCAGGTATAAACGCCGGCCGAATACGGTTTGCACATAGCCTTGGGCTTTGGCCTGCGCCCGGGTGTCGTCCATATAGCGTTTGACACCGGCAAAACGGGCGAAGTAGCGCTCGATATAGTTTTTGGCGGCGGTGTTGTCGATGCCCAGGTTGCGCGCCAGGCCGTAAGCACTCATGCCGTAAATCAAACCAAAGTTAATCACCTTGGCATAACGGCGCTGCTCGCTGCTGACGTGGTCCAGCGCCAGCCCGAAAACCTCGGCCGCCGTAGCGCGGTGCACGTCCAAGCCCTGGTGAAAGGCCTGCAAAAGCGCCGCGTCCCCGCTGATATGCGCCATGATGCGCAACTCGATCTGGCTGTAGTCCGCACTGGCGATGACGCTGCCCGCTGGTGCGACGAAGGCTTCGCGCACGCGACGGCCCTCGGGCGTGCGAATAGGAATATTTTGCAAATTCGGATCATTGCTGGACAGGCGCCCAGTCACCGCCACCGCCTGTGCGTAATGGGTGTGGACCCGGCCGGTGCGCGGCAGCGCCAGTTGGGCTAGCTTGTCGGTGTACGTGCCCTTGAGTTTGGAAAGACCCCGGTGCTCCAAAATTTTGGCCGGCAGGGGAAAGTCTTCGGCCAGTTTTTCCAGCACTTCCTCGTCGGTACTAGGGGCGCCCGTGGCGGTTTTCTTGACGACCGGCAGGCCCAATTTGACGAAAAATATCTCGCCAATTTGTTTGGGACTGCTGAGGTTAAAGGGCTGGCCGGCCAGGGCATGGGCCTCGGATTCCAAATCCAAAATACGCCTACCTAATTGCTGGCTTTGCGCGGCCAGCGTCGGGGCATCGATGAGCACGCCGTTACGCTCAATGCGGTACAGCGCTTCACTGCTGTCTATTTCCAGCTGATAGATAAATAGCAAACCGGCGTCCATCTGCAGGCGCGGCCACAAAGCCTGGTGCACGTCCAGCGTCAGGTCCGCATCCTCGCACGCGTATTGCGCGGCGCGAACGATATCCACCTGGTCAAAGCCGATTTGCTGCGCACCTTTGCCACACAAGTCTTCAAAGCTCAGTCCCTTGCGGCCTAAATGGCGCTCGGCCAGGCTTTCCAAGCCATGCGGTTTATGTACTTCGAGCACATAGCTTTGCAGCATGGTGTCGTGCGCATAGCCCTGCACTTCA
>JBBAPY010000220.1:0-5270 GCA_040400635.1 Rhodoferax sp. | reverse complement strand
TTTCGGCCTTATTCGAGCGGGTGATCGTGGCCTCGGGCACGTCCAACCGCCAAACCAAGGCCCTGGCCGCCAGTGTGCGCGATGCCGTGCGCGAAGCGGGTTTTTCCAAGCCGCGTATCGAGGGCGAGGGCAATGGCGAATGGATTATTGTGGACTGCGGCCAGGCGGTGGTGCACATCATGCAACCGAGTTTTCGCCAGTACTACAACCTGGAAGAGTTGTGGGGCGAAAAGCCGGTGCGTCTAAAGCTAGGTGTGGCCAAACCGGCCGCACCTGCCAAGGTGGTCGTCGAAGCGGCCAAGCCCAAAGCGCCGGCCACCTTGCGTCGTTCCAATGCGGCCAAAATCGGTGTGGCCGAGGCCTTTCCCTCTAAAGCCCAAGTGCGCAAAAACGAAGAGGCCGCGGCCAAGGCCGCGAAGAAGAGTGCCGTGGCCAAATCGCCAGCCCGTAAGAGTGTGGCATCGGCTGCGGCGCCCAAGCCGGCCGCCAAAACAGCGGTTCGCACCGTGAGCAAAGTGATCGTGCCAGCGAGTAGTACGCGTGCCAAACCCGCCGCCAAGAAAGCCGCGCCTAAGCGGCCAGCGGCCAAGCCCGCACGCAAGGGCTGACGCGCCGGTGCGCCTGTACATCGTCGCGGTAGGGCAGCGGGTGCCCGATTGGGCGCAGACCGCCTGGGACGATTACGCCAAGCGCTTCCCGCATGAAATCCGTATCGAGCTTAAAGCCGTCAAAACCGAGCCGCGTGGCTCCAAGACCCTGGATACTTTGTACGCCGCTGAACGTGGGCGCATTGAAGCGGCGATCCCCAAGGGCACGCGCATCGTAGTGCTGGACGAACGCGGTAGCGCCTTGAGCACGCTGGCCCTGGCGCAGCGTCTGAACGATTGGCAAACCAGCGGTGGCGATGTGGCGCTGGTCATTGGCGGGCCCGACGGCCTGGAGCCGGCTTTTCGGGCCAGCGCGCATGAGCGTATACGTTTGTCTGACCTGACCTTGCCGCACGCGATGGCGCGTGTGTTGTTGATAGAGCAGCTGTACCGTGCCTGGTCGGTCAATGCCAATCACCCCTACCATCGGGAATAATTTTTTTACCTCGGCTTTTGCTACATCCTGCGCGCCATGCCACCGCCTTTTATTTACCTCGCCTCGCAAAGCCCCCGGCGCAGCCAGTTGCTAGAGCAATTGGGTGTGGCGCACCAGCTACTGTTGCCAGGCATCGATGAGGACAGCGAGGCGCTGGAAGTCGTGCTGCCGGGCGAACTACCGCGCGACTATGTGCAGCGCGTCACGGCTTTGAAGCTACACGCTGCCCTGGCGCGTTTACAGCGGCTGGGTTTGCCAGACGCGCCGGTGCTGTGTGCGGACACGACTGTTGCCCTCGGTTCTGAAATTTTCGGCAAACCCGCAGATGGGCAAGATGCGCAGCGCATGCTAAAGCAGTTGTCGGGCCGCACGCACCAGGTGTTTACCGCTATTGCTCTGGGCTGGAGCGGGGGAGTGGAGCAGGCTTGCAGCGCGTCGGATGTAGTGTTTGCTGCTTTGCAGCCGGAGGCAATTGCCCGCTACGCAGCCACCGGCGAGCCTATGGGCAAAGCTGGCGCCTATGCGGTGCAGGGCAGGGCGGCAGCATTTATCGCAAGGATTGAAGGCAGTTATTCTGGCATCATGGGTTTGCCCTTGTTTGAAACCGCACAGCTGCTGCGCACCATGGGCGCTGGGGAATAAAGCGATGCAACAGGATATTTTGGTCAACTGGTCCCCGCAGGAAACGCGGGTTGCCCTTATTGAGCATGGCGCGGTGCAAGAGCTGCATGTGGAGCGCACGCTCGAGCGCGGCTTGGTGGGCAATGTTTATATCGGCAAGGTCTCGCGGGTGTTGCCGGGTATGCAGTCAGCGTTTATTGACATCGGGCTGGAGCGTGCCGCGTTTTTGCATGTGGCTGACGTATGGCACAAACCCGCCGAAGGCGAGACGCTAAGCGCCGCGCGCGCCAGCCAGGCGCAGGTGCCCATTGAGCGCCAGGTGTTTGAAGGCCAGGCGCTGATGGTGCAGGTGATTAAAGACCCGATGGGTACCAAAGGCGCGCGCCTGTCCACGCAAATCAGCGTGGCGGGGCGCATGCTGGTGTTTTTGCCGCAGGATGACCATATCGGCGTGTCGCAAAAAATACCGCCTGAACAACGTGAGGCCCTGCGCAGGCGCGTACAAGAGTTGGCCGGTGAGGCCGGTGGCGGCTATATCTTGCGCACCAATGCCGAAGACGCCAGTGATTCTGAAATTGCCGATGACATCGCTTACTTGCGCAAAGCCTGGGCGCGTATCAAGGAAGCCGGCCAGCGCTTGTCGCCGCCCAGCCTCTTGCACCAGGACTTAAATTTGCTACAGCGCGTGCTGCGCGACTTGGTGGACGAGAGCACCCAAACCATTCGCGTCGATTCGCGCGAGCAGTTTGAACTGTTGCATGCCTTCGGTAGTGAGTTCATGCCGCAGGCAGCCAAGAAATTGCAGCACTACAAGGGCGAGCGCCCGATTTTTGATTTGTATTCGGTTGACGAGGAGATTGCCAAGGCGCTAGGCCGGCGGGTGGATTTGAAGTCTGGCGGCTATCTCATCGTGGACCAAACCGAAGCGCTGACCACGGTCGATGTGAATACCGGTGGCTATGTGGGCGCACGCAATTTTGATGACACGATTTTCAAGACCAATCTGGAAGCGGCGCAGGCCTTGGCGCGGCAACTGCGACTGCGCAATTTGGGCGGCATCATCGTGGCCGACTTTATCGACATGGCCCGCGAAGAGCACCGCGAGGCGGTACTGGCGGAGTTTCGCAAGCAGTTATCACGCGACCGGGTGAAAACCATGACGGGTGGTTTTTCGCAATTGGGTTTGGTGGAACTAACGCGCAAGCGCACGCGCGAGTCGCTGGCCCATATGCTGTGCGAGCCCTGCCCCTCCTGTCAGGGTAAGGGCATTGTCAAAACTGCGCGCAGTGTGGCCTATGACATCTTTCGGGAAATTTTGCGCGAAGCGCGCCAGTTCAATCCGCAGGAGTTTCGCGTGGTGGCGGCGCCGCAAGTGGTCGATCTCTTGCTTGACGAAGAAAGCCAACATTTGGCGGGCTTGAGCGAGTTCATCGGCAAGCCGGTGTCGCTGCAAGCCGAGGGCGCCATGGGGCAAGAGCAATACGATATTGTCTTGCTATAAATTAATCGCCAAGCCTGTATGCAGCATTACGCCATATTGACTTACCACCAGATTGAGGTGGCGCCTCCGCCTCCCGCAGCGTTTCGCAGCTTGTATGTGGCGCCTGCGTCTTTTGCCAGGCAGATGCGATGGCTTCAGAAATTGGGTTATCGCGGCCTTTCCATGCGTGACTTATTGCCCTATTTGCGTGGCGAAAAAGTCGGCAAAGTGGTAGGTCTGACCTTTGACGACGGCTATTGCAATAACCTGCAGTACGCGCTGCCGGTATTGCAGGAGTGCGGGTTTACCGCCACTTGCTATGTGATGAGCCAATTGCTCGGTAAAACCAATGTCTGGGATTTGGAAAACGGCGTGGTGCAAGCGGATTTAATGACGGCGGCACAGATCAGGCAATGGGCGCAGGCAGGTATGGAAATCGGCGCGCACACCCAAACCCATTGCAAATTGCCACAGATGCCAGATGACGATGCGATGCGGCAAATTACCGCCTGCAAGGCGGATTTAGCCGAACTCTTGGGTGAGCCGGTAGCGCATTTTTGCTATCCCTATGGCTTGTACGAAGCGCGACATGCGGTGATGGCCCAAGACGCGGGCTACCAAAGCGCCACCACGACACATCGCGGCAAAGTACAAGCGGGGTCTGATTTGTTTCAATTGCGCCGAATTCCGGTGGTGCGTTCGACCTATATGCCGCAGTTTTTGCTCAAACTGCTGACCGGTTATGAAAACGGGAAGGGCTCTTAGGCCATGACGCGCAGTGAGCTTATAGCCCGTAAGCAAAAAGTTGCCGTGCTGTCGCGCAACTTTAGCAAGAGTGCCGGTGGTGCGGAAAACTATGCAGTCAGCCTTGCAGAAAAGGCAGCTGATGAATTTGAAGTCCATGTGTTTTGCGAAAGATCCGACGTGTCGTATCCGGGTATCACGATCCACCGGATGGGCAGAAGCCTCAAGCGTCCCCGTTGGATTGCGCTGTGGTTATTCGCATGGTGGTCGTGGCGTCAAACACGGCAGGGCTTTGTCGTTGTGCATTCGCATGAAAACACTTGGCATGGTAATGTGCAGACGGCCCATGTACGTCCCATGCGCTACAGCCTGTTTGCACGGGCAGACTCGCCACTTCGAAAATGTTTGGTGTATTTGAAGATTGTTACCAGCCCGCGTCTGCTGGGCCATCTATTGCTGGAGCGACTGCGCTTTATGGATGGCAAGCAGCGGGTGATTGTCGCGGTTGCGCCGTCTCTGGCGGACATCATCGCGTCCGCCTATCACCTTGATAAGGAACGGCTGCGTATAGTGCCGCCAGGGATTCATTTTCCTGCCGCTGCCGATCACGCTGCTTCGCAAGGCGTATCCAAGCTAGATGCGCGCACAGCCATGGGTTTGCCGCAAGGGGTTTGGATTCTTTTGCTGGTTGGGCATAACTTTGAAAAAAAGGGCCTTGCCGCCGTATTGCGCAGTCTGGCTTTGTTGCCTGCTGATACGTACTTGTTGGTGGTGGGCGGTGCAAGCCAGCAGGTCAATGCGTGGCGTATCCATTGTGCGGAGCGGGGTGTACAGGGGCGTGTCGTCTTTGCAGGGACCCTGCCGGACGCCTCACTTGCTTTTGCCGCTGTGGATTGTTTGGTACATGCCACGTTGGATGATATGTTTCCCTTGGTGGTGCTCGAAGCCATGGCTGCAAACATACCGGTTTTGTTGAGCGTTTCACCTTTTTGCCTGGCTTCGCCGTTGGTGGAAAACGCACAGGCAGCTTGGATGTTGCAAGATCCGCACTCCGAACAAGAAATCGCCCAGGGCGTGGCTAGTTTGCGAGCCGATTTGGAGCTTCGCCAAGCGCAAATTGGTCGCGCCTCCGAGTTTGCGCAGCACCATGGATGGACGCAAATAGCCAACCAGCAAGCGCAAATTTACCGGGAATTTTTTTCGGCCAACAGCGTACCGTCTGGACGCAACCCATCGGAGTGATCGTTTGAAGAACACTATTTTGGTAACCGGCGGTACCGGATTTATTGGCTCACACACTGCAGTTGAGTTAATGCAGGCGGGATGGGACGTCGTCGTTCTA
>JBBAPY010000219.1:0-5286 GCA_040400635.1 Rhodoferax sp. | reverse complement strand
CCTTCTTGGACATCACCGCCACCAGCGATGCGCGTGATGTGATTCTTCACATCATCGAAGCCGTGGCCAGCCAAGTGTTCATCCCCCTCACCGTGGGCGGTGGTGTGCGCACCGTCGACGACGTGCGCCGCATGCTCAACGCAGGCGCTGACAAAGTGAGCTTTAACTCGGCCGCTATTGCCAACCCGCAAGTCATTCGCGACGCCTCGGCCAAATACGGCGCGCAGTGCATCGTGGTGGCCATCGACGCCAAACGCCGCAGCGTAGAAGACGAGCAACGCATCGGCGCGAATGGTTTACCTATTGGGCCGGGCTGGGACGTGTACAGCCATGGTGGGCGCAAAAACGTGGGCCTGGACGCGGTGGCCTGGGCCACGCAAATGGCGGACTACGGCGCGGGAGAAATATTGCTCACCAGCATGGACCGCGACGGCACCAAAAGCGGCTTTGACTTGGCGCTCACCCGCGCAGTCAGCGACGCTGTACCCGTGCCCGTCATCGCATCGGGCGGCGTCGGCAACCTGGACCACCTGGCCGACGGCATCCAAAAGGGCGGTGCTGACGCCGTCCTGGCTGCCAGCATCTTTCATTACGGTGAGTACACCGTAGGGCAGGCGAAGGCGCGGATGCGGGAGCGGGGGATACCGGTTAGGTTGTGAAGCGCTGACAAATCGCTCAAGATTGAAGTAAGGCATCCAAAGGGCTCGCCGTACCCCCTGCCGCTGCCTTCAGCACATGGGTGTAGATCATGGTCGTGGACACATCGCTGTGGCCCAGTAATTCCTGTACCGTGCGAATGTCGGTGCCCGCTTGCAGCAGGTGGGTCGCAAAGCTGTGACGCAGCGTATGAACCGAGACGGGCTTCACAATCCCAGCGCTTGCCACCGCTTTTTTCAAAGCACGTTGCAGCCGCTCTTCAAACAAATGATGTCGACGCTCTACGCCACTGCGCGGGTCTATGGACAGCGTTGGCGAAGGAAACAACCAAAACCAGCCCCACGTGCAGCCTACTTTCGGGTATTTGCTTTCCAAGGCATGTGGCACATCCACACCACTCCCTTGCACTTGTCTATCGGCCTCCCACTGTGCCCGCGCTGCCAACATCTGTAAGCGCAATGCCGGTGTCAGCGTGCGCGGCAGCATCACCACCCGGTCTTTGGCCCCCTTGGCTTCGCGCACGATGATGATCAGACGTTCAAAATCTACGTCTTTGATGCGCAAGCGCATGCCCTCCATTAAACGCATGCCCGTGCCATACAAAAGCCGCGCCAGTAGCGCGGTCACGCCATCCATCTGCGCCAAAAGACCAGCCACTTCATCTTTGGTCAACACTGCTGGAATGCGCTTGGTCTGCTGTGGCCTACCGATGTTGTTGAGCCACGGCAAATCTATGCCCAACACCTCTCGGTACAAAAAAAGCAGGGCGCTGAGCGCTTGGTTGTGTGTGGAGGCGGACACCTTGCGCTCATTGGCCAGCATGGACAAAAATGTCTCGACGTCGGCCACCCCCATCTCACGCGGGTGTCGCATACCGCCGGGCTGGGTGGCGCTCCAGAGGATGAAAAAACGAATCCAATAATGGTAAGCTTTCTCGGTTTTGAGACTATAGTGCGCATACCGTATCCGCTCGCGCACTTGGTCGAGCAAGCGGGTGGACTGCAAGGAAGGGGCACCGGGTTTCATGGAAAATTTATACCTGTATAAAAATACAGTATATTTAACTGCAAGCCAGAGTGCAAGGGACTTGCAGGCATTTCAACAACAAGATGTATCGACTTGGCCCGGATGTATCAACCGTGTTTTGCGGTCTACATTGCGTTAGACCACGCACTCGAGGTCCACTGGCTCGTCACCGCCTATGAAAATACCGAAAGCAGTTCCTGTAGTCCTCCGTAAAGGCGCGTCTGGAACCGAAGTACTCCTGTTCAAGCACCCGCTCGCAGGTGTGCAGCTCGTGAAGGGCACCGTCGAGCCAGGGGAGTCAGTGAATGAGGCGGCAGTTCGCGAGTTGACAGAGGAGTCAGGAATCGACGGCGCCACGTGTGAACGAGATCTTGGAATCTGGGAAGAATGTCCTCCAGGCCAAATCTGGCACTTCCGAAGCATGCATGTGCGAGCTTCTGTGTTGCCTGAGCACTGGAGCCATCGCACCGCAGACGACGGCGGACACACTTTTGAGTTCTACTGGCATCGCTTGGACGGAGCGCAACCCGAGAACTGCCATCCAGTATTCATCGCCGCACTCGACTTCTTGCGCGGTAGGCTGGCAACCAGCAGTAGCGCTGCGGGCGTGGCCTAACCCCTCGCTCAAGCGGAGAGCCAACGGCGCGCCGCCTGGCCCGCGAGGCCGTGTTGGCTATCATCGGCCTCGCGGGCCAGTCGTCACACCGTCGGCTCCCGCTTAGCTCGAACGTTAGGCCCCACAAACGGACTCCTGTGCCAGCTCCAAAAAGACCTCCTCGTCTCGCAATCGCGCAGATCCCGATGCACTGGGAAATGACCGATAACGTCTCTGCAATGAAGCGCGCTCTCCAGATCGCCCGCAATGAAGGAGCCAGTCTTTGCGCATTCGCCGAGCTGGCTGTCACAGGATTTCATCGACGTATCGTCGAATGGGCCAAACCAGAGGCGTCTGAACCCGCAGTGACTGAAGTTTGTAGGGCAGCGGCCAATCTCGGAATCGCGACGGCTTTCGGTGCGCCGACCTATGGCGTCGATGGCACCCGATTCAACACCCACTTGTTCGTAGGCACTGACGGCTCACTCATCGGCAAGGTGAGCAAGATCGGACTCACCGCGCCGGAGGCAACGTTCTTCGCACCAGGCACAGACCGGCCTACGCTCGACATCAACGGCTTCAAGTTCAGCGCGGTGATCTGCCGCGAAATTGAAGATGGAGATCAAGTGCTGCCTCAGCTGACGGGTACAGGAGTTGACGTCATCCTCTGGCCGGGCCAGATGCGCCCTGATCCCGAGAAACCGCCTCAAGACCCACCGGCCCACGTCGTTCAGGCCCAGGAACTTGCCCGCAGAATCTCTACCTACGTCGTGCAGACGAACTGGCCGAACGCGCTCAACCGCCCGGAAGAGAGCAAAGATACAGGACATAGCGTCTGCATCTCTCTGCCAAACAGATTTGGCCTCACTGCTACATCACCCAACTGCCAAAGATGCCTGCGCCACTTTGTGCATCCTCGCTGGCGCTCGGCGCCGGTTATGGCAAACTTTAGGCCACCTATGACTTACCTTGAACAAAACCCCCGCTTCACTGCAGCGCTTCAAACGGTGTGCGTATGTGCCGCCGTCGAAGGCCTGATCTTGATAGTTCTTGCGGGCATCCTCAACCATTCGTTCATTGCCGCCGCCGTGGTCTCCGCCGGGTTTCTTGGACCCGTTTCTTGGTGGCTTGCTCCTGCGGTTTACCGCCGCTTGCTTAGGGCGAGTTCCTAGTTTGCGAAACAGACGCCAATCCAGGCCGCGGTCTGACCGGTCGCTTGAGTGGTCCTCCGTTAACTGGCCGCGCTACGTTGCCTGTATGTTTTCAGCGCCGAGCGGCCAACTGGCTTCGGCGCCTCACCTTCAAACTTAGGCCCTATGCGAACCCTAGCCGCACCGCCCTTTGTCCTGGAACCCCAGCTCGCTGCGCACGCGCAGGAGATGTTCACCGTGCTGAGCGATCCGGCCATCTACGAGTTCGAGAACGCACCGCCGATCGACGAAGAGTGGCTGAGGAAGCGCTTCGCACGCCTTGAAAGTCGGGGCTCAAGCGACGGGACGCAACAGTGGCTCAACTGGGTCATTCGTCTTCCAGACGGTAAGCTGGCCGGCTACGTGCAAGCCACGGTATTTCAAGACGGTTCTGCTTACGTCGCGTACGAACTCCATAGTCAATACTGGCGCCAAGGCATCGGAAGCAGCGCCGTTCGGGCAGTGCTCCAAGAGCTTCGCGGTCAGTACGGTGTCGCAACCTTCATCGCGGTTCTGAAGGCACGTAACTATCGTTCCGAGGCTCTGTTGCGCAAGCTGGGCTTCGTCCCAGCCAGCGACGAGCAGGCAGCCCAGCACCGAGACGAACCTGACGAACTGGTTCTGGTCAAGCCAGCCCTGGCTGCGGCGAATGCGGCCTAATCCCTCTGTCGAGCGGGCACCGATCGGCGCGTCACCTGGTTCGCAGATCGTTGATGTTTATGGTTCGCAACCAATGCCGCAAAAATTACGCATCGAACAGGTTGCCCATCGTTCGTTTGAAGTGGCGCAGCAGCTACATGCGGTACAAATGCGCGCATACGCGCTGGAAGCACGCCTCTTGGGTGCTCTCTATTTTCCACCGCTAGAGCGTACCGTTGACGACCTGCGCAACAGCACAGAGACCTTTATTGCCGCGCTTTTCGAGGATCAATTAGTGGGAGCCGCTAGTACCTGGCCAGACGATGAAGGTATGGGTATCAACATAGCGTCTTTGGTCGTTGCCCCGTCGTATCAACGCCAAGGCATCGGCAGGAGACTTATGGCTGCGGTGCTTGTTCGACACGGCGGCGAGGGACTGACCGTTCAGACAGGCATGAAAAACGTTCCGGCAATTGCGCTCTACAAATCTCTAGGTTTTATAGAGCTTAGGCGCTGGTTCGTAGGCCGCGAACCGCTTGAGTTGGTCAAGCTGCGGCGTGTTGCTCCAAGCCTCTCAACACCACCCCATAATGTGGGCTAACCGATCCGCTCACGCCCCACATTAGGCTGCGGAGATCCATTCTTTTAGAAATACGTCAATGATCCAAATCCCTCGCATCGTGGCCCTTTTCTTTCTGGCATCAACATGTCTCGCGCAAGCGCAGAGTGCGGATTCCGAGGCTACGGCAGTTGCTGCGGTAGTTCGCAACTACCATGCGGCGCTCTTGGCGGCAGACACGCAAGCGGTTTCTAGGCTCCTTGCGCCGGATGCGGTGATCCTCGAGAGCGGCGATCGTGAATCCAGAAAAGAATACCTTGAACACCACCTCCAGGCGGATATCAAGTTTGCGCAGGCCGTGCTTACCCGCCAGAGCAAAATTGACGTGACCCTAAGTGGGGATGTTGCCTGGGCAATTTCAACGAGCGTAACGCAAGGCACCTACGAGTCCAAGGCGGTAAATCTGCTTGGTGCCGAGCTAATGGTCCTCACAAGAAACCCTACTGGCTGGGTTATCCGTTCAATTCACTGGTCGTCGCGCAGGTCGAAATAGCGCGAATGGCGTAGGGTGTTAAGACCTGGCCGCCATGGCTTGTGTTGAAAAAAAAAAAAAAAACCCT
>JBBAPY010000218.1:0-5325 GCA_040400635.1 Rhodoferax sp. | reverse complement strand
CCAAACACCCGCTATCACCTCCCTGGCAGACGGCGGCTTTGTGGTGGCCTATAAGGGGGGCTCTGCGGTCGGCGGCAACAGCGACATCTACGTCCAACGCTTCAGCCGCGCCACCTTGACCGGGTTCACGGTGGACTCGATGGGGCCGACGGTCACTTCGGTGGCTATCAGCAGCGCCACGGGCATTCAAAACAGCAGCTTGAACGCCGGTGATGTGGTCACCGCCACCGTCACCTTCAATGAAGCGGTCACCGTCAGCGGCACACCCCAACTGGCGCTGAACATCGGCGGCACCACGGTGCAAGCCAACTACGCCAGCGGCACGGGTGGCAACACCTTGAGCTTCACCTACACCATTCTGGCCAACCAGACGGATACCAACGGCATCAGCGTTGATCTGAACAAACTCACGCTCAACGCCGGCACCATCACCGATGCGGCCGGCAACAGCGCCGTGCTCACGCACAGCGCAGTGACTGACAACGCCGCCTTCTTGGTGGACACCACAGCCCCAACGGCCACGATCACCGACAACAAGGTGAACGCGGTGGTTGCCGGCGCGGGAGTGCGTTACACGTTTACATTTAACGAAGCCGTCACTGGCTTTGATGCCTCTGACATCACCGTCAGCAACGGCACCAAGGGCGCGCTCACCCGCGTGTCAGACACCGTGTACACCATGGACGTCACGACGGGAAGCGCTTTGACTGCGATGACTGTGGACATCACAACGGGTGGTTTTACGGACCTTGCGGGCAATGCCAACACCGTGGCCACAACAACCAACTTGCAGGTGGTATCCGGGCAGACGGAGGTCAACCTCAGTGCCTTCGGTTACCTGATTGCCCCGGTTCAGGTTGAAGGCAAGTGGTACTACTACTGGGATCTGTCGGGCAACAAAGCCGCCAATACCACCAGCAGCGGTAGCCTGAACGGCGGTCTCGATACGGTCAACCACAATTTTCTCGATACCAAGTTCAATCAAGACAGCAACGGCGTCACCAACACCCTAAAGGCCAATGCCGACGGTAATTTTGGCACCACCGACACCTACCGTTTCGGCTCGCTCAATGGCGTCGCGCTCGCTTTGCCCACCCTGGGGACTGCGGTCGATAGCAACGGCAATGCCCTTCCACCGCAGGGAACAGGCGGACCGCAAGCAGGCACCAGCGTCAGTGGTACCGGCACTGTGAACAACCCCACCTTTGACGACCTGATGGCCGTCTGGGACGCGCTCAATGGCACCAGCACAGCGACTGGCTTGCCAGGCCTGCCAACCGGCTGGACGTCTGATTATTATTGGGCTGCCACGCCCAGCGCCGCTGGGCACGCGCTGTTCCATTTTGGCAATAGCTGGGAAGTCAGTGTCTGGACAGACACCACGGGTGTGATGTATGTGAGCTTGCAGGTGCTGGTGGACACGGCTGTGTTGCCCGTATTCAGCAGCGGTGCAACGGCTAGCTTTGCAGAAAACACCGCCACCACCACCGTGGTGTACGACGCGCAAGCCACCAGCAACGGCGGCGCAACGGACGCGGGCCTGACCTATACCTTGAGCGGTACAGATATGGCGCGCTTTAGCATCAACGGCGCCACCGGCGAAGTGAAGTTTTTGGCTGTGCCGAACTTCGAAGTGCCCACCGATGCGGGCGTGAACAACGTGTACGACATCAACGTGATCGCCACCGATGCCAACGCCAACGCCACCACCAAGGCGGTGGCGATTACGGTGAGCAATGTGGTTGAAAACGGAGACCCGGTGGTTGACTTGGGTGGTTCGGGCAAGCTCATTGCGCCGGTGCAGGTAGAAGGCCGGTGGTATTACTACTGGGATCGTTCGGGTGATGGCACCAGTGCCGACACCGGCAGCCTGAACGGCGGCGTGGATACCGCCGACCACAATGTGCTGGATGCCATTTTTAATAAGGACATCAACGGCGTCACCAACACCCTTGGTAATCCGGGGTACAACCAGTACGGTACGACTGATGTCTACCGCTTCGGCACGATTAACGGTATCAAGGTAGCGTTGCCCACAGTCAACGGCGGGTTGGCAGTGCCCAGGCCTGGAGACGTCCAAGACAGCACCGCTTACACGGACGCCGGTGCGAGCACCAATTACACCAGCAGCAGCTACAACGAGATGCTGGCCATTTGGGACGCCTTCAACGGCACCGGCACCGGCTACCTCACCAGCAACAGAACCGTACCAGCGGGCTGGAAAACATACACAGGGGCCCCCGCCTCTTTTGGCGACACTTGGTACTACACGGCCACGGCCGCTGCCCTGAACACCTATGCAGCCCCGTACGATGATATTCACCTGAAGTTCGGCTTGGAAAGAGGCTACGTCAGTCAAGCCTATGACGCTAACTACAACGCTTGGAACGTCATCGTGCAAGTGCTCGACACCACCGCCCCGGTGTTCACCAGCTTAGCAACCGCCAGCGTGGCAGAAAACACCGCCACCACCGTGGTGGTGTACGACGCGCAAGCCGGCGACAACCAGGGTGGCAACGTGGCAGACCGCTACGTCAGCTACACCTTGAGCGGTGTCGACGCCGCACGCTTTACCATCAACGCCGCCACCGGCGAGGTGAAGTTTGCGGCGGTGCCCGACTTTGAGGCACCGTTGGCTGCGGGCGGGGGTAACGTTTACAACATCAACGTGATTGCCACCGACGTGGATGGCAACATCGCCACCAAGGCGGTTGCCATCACGGTGACCGATGTGGTCGGCGCCCCGGTGGTTGTCGACTTGAACCGGGACGGTGCGATCAGCTACGGCCGTGTGGTGATGGACGTCAATGGCGACGGCGTAATGGACTCCACCCCATGGGCCGGCGCGCAAGACGGCGTGTTGGTGTGGGACAAGTTTGCCGACGGCATGGTGCACAACAACAGCCAGTACGCCTTTACGCAATACGGTGGCAACACTGACTTGCAGGGCTTGGCGGCGGCGTTTGACACCAACCATGACGGCAAGTTCAACGCGCAAGATGCGAAGTTTGGCGAGTTCATGGTGTGGCAAGACGCCAACCAAAACGGCGTGAGCGACGCGGGCGAAGTGCGCAGCCTGGCCGATTTGGGCCTGACCGAAATCAAGCTGACCAGCGACAACGTGGTGCGCACACCGGCAGACGGTGTGACCGAGTATGGCCAGACCACGGCCACCGCCGCCGACGGCACGCAAGTGCTGGTGGCTGACGTGGGCTTTGAGTACACCAGCTTGGGCTACTCCATGGGCAGCGACAGCGCTGGCTTGGGCACCCTGAAGCTGGCCAACGGCGCTGCGCTGAACTTGGCGCAAGTGGGCAAGCAAAGCAGCCACGCGGTGGCGGTGGTGGACTTGTTGTCTGACAGCGCAGCCAATGCGCTGACCCTGAGCCTGCAAGATGTGCTGGACTTGTCAGGCGGCAATCTGTTCAACAGTGGCACCAGCAGCACCAGTAACAGTGCCAGTAACAGCGCCACCTCGGCCAAGCAGTTGGCGGTGTTGGGCGACGCGCAAGACACCTTGCACATCGGCACCGGCTGGACCAACTCGGGTACGCTGGTGAACTACAACGGCCACGACTTGGTGGTGTACAACAGCAACACCAGCGCAGCGCAGTTGTTGATCGAGCAAGCGATGGTGAATGCGAACCATGTGGTGATTTAAGCCACGGGCCCTTGGCGTTAAAGCCAAGGGCCTAGCAAAAAGCCCAACCGGAGTGATCGGGTTGGGCTTTTTTTTAGTTAAAGTCGTCCTCTTTTTGATTGATGCCTGTTGCGCTTTGGCCTAGAATCTAGTTATGGCTATACACAGCAGTTTTCTTGGTTCGGTGACGGTATCTGGCGATGAGGCTAAGGCTCTCACTCGCCGGGTGCAGTTCGCTCGCGGGACCAAGGCGTCCATTGCAGCAGCCGCAAATGGTCGCAAGCTGGTTTCCACCTTTGCCAAAAAAGGTGTGGTCACAATCAAGCTGAAGGCATCCAAGGCCTTAGCCGAGGGCTGATTTTCGGTGCCTTTCGAGCTTCGTGAGCTCCATCAGGGCGATGGGTGTAACGCGCTGAGCTTGGGTGATCCAGCTCTAACACCGCTGAAAACCTTTCTGCGCAAAGAAGCAAAAAAGCTCCACGAAGAGAATCTTGCCAGAACATTCGTTTTGGTTCCATCAGGTGAGACCAAGGTTCTTGCGTACATTACCACCCTGTGCACGCATGTGGCAGTTGAGCAGTTTGATCAACAGGCAGTTGTTGATGGCTTTCGCTACCAAGACTATCCCGCAATCAAGCTCGCCCGTTTAGCCGTTGATGCTTCACTTCAAGGCAAGGGCATAGGTAGTCAACTTGTCGATTTTGTAATCGGCTTGGTGGTTGAAAACATCATGCCCCACACGGGTTGTCGATTCTTGGTGGTTGATGCTAAGCCAACATCGGTCGCGTTTTACGAGCGCAAGGGATTTACAAAAATCGGTCAGCTAGTAGGCGAAGATCAGGGTTTGACTTCGATGTTTGTTGATTTACGCAAACTTGGCGGCAAGCAGGGCTGAGTCGAACATTGAAGTCTGTTTGCGCAGTGGTTACGCCTCACCTCCAATACCTACGGGTGTAAGTCTCGTCGCAAGTTGATCACGACGAGCGAAGTGAAGCGCAACTGCATGAGGGCGACCCAGTGTGTGGGTGCTACTTTGTGAGCAAACCGATTGGCTTGAAAACTTTCAGACGGCCGGGTGGCACGCAAGATGTTGAAATTGTCGACCACTGCTGAAGGATGATTGATGAAAAAAATAACCCGAAAAATTAAACCCGTGTCGCCCGGTGAGATGCTGGAAGAGGAGTTCTTAAAGCCCCTGGGTTTGACCAAATACCGCTTGGCCAAAGACATTGGTGTGCCACCGCAAAGGATCGGCGAAATCGTGGCGGGTCGGCGGTCGATTACCGCAGACACGGATCTGCGGCTATGCAAGTATTTTGGGCTGAGCGATGGATGGTGGCTTCGAGGTCAAGTGAGCTATGACACCACCTTAGCCAAACAGGCTTTGAGCCAAACCTTGGCCAATATTCAGCTTTGCCCTTTGTTGGTGGCCTAGGCCGAAGGAGACATATGGGTATGTCAGTCCTGCGCGTTATCCATCGTCCACCGCAAAAAGGTGTCTACAATGTAGATACTTTTGAGGAGAATTTTGATGGAAGCCGTCATCCGTAAATGGGGCAATAGCCCAGCATTGCGCCTGCCCAGCGCGGCATTGAAAGCGGCTGGTTACGCTCTCGAGCAAAGAGTGGAGCTGGTCGTTTCACGCGGGCGCATTGTGATCCAGCCCTCAGAAAATGTGACTTACA
>JBBAPY010000217.1:0-5332 GCA_040400635.1 Rhodoferax sp. | reverse complement strand
CTCTCCGTTTGCGCGGCAAACACAAGGCCATTTACACGCCTCACGTCGATACCGGCGACTATATTGTCGTCATCAATGCAGCCCAGCTGCGCGTCACGGGCGCCAAGGCCCTGGACAAGGTGTATTACCGCCATTCGGGTTACCCCGGCGGCATCACAGCCACCAATTTCCGCGATATGCAAGCCAAGCATCCTGGCCGCGCCTTGGAAAAAGCCGTCAAAGGCATGCTTCCCAAGGGGCCGCTAGGCTACGCGATGATCAAAAAGCTCAAGGTGTACGGCGGCGCTGAACACCCTCATACCGCTCAACAGCCCAAAGTGCTTGATATTGCAGGAGTCGCAAAATGATCGGTGATTGGAACAATGGAACCGGCCGCCGCAAATCCAGCGTCGCCCGCGTTTTCTTGAAAAAGGGTTCGGGCCAAATCGTGGTCAACGGCAAAGCGATCGAAAACTTCTTCGGACGCGCAACCTCCATCATGATTTGCAAGCAGCCTTTGCTGCTGACCAACCATGCGGAAACCTTCGACATCATGGTCAATGTGGCCGGTGGTGGCGAATCGGGTCAGGCCGGGGCGACACGCCACGGTATTACCCGTGCGCTGATCGATTACGATGCCAGTCTCAAACCTATGCTCAGCCAAGCTGGCTTCGTGACGCGTGATGCGCGCGAAGTAGAACGCAAAAAGGTCGGCTTCCACGGTGCACGCCGTCGTAAGCAGTTCTCCAAGCGTTAATCCCTTTCAGGATGTACCACAAGGGCCGCCCATGGGCGGTCTTTGTGTTTGTGGGAGGTTCCTCCAGTGCGGTTCAGATTATTACGACGCAGGCTCACTATCAGCGCACCGCGCATGGCGGTGCGCAGCGCTATGCCCTGGCCGCTGCGCTGGGCGGTTGCGGCCATCATGCTCGGTTTTTGCGCCGCTATTGCGCTGTGGGCCTTCGAATTTGGACGCGATATTGCAGGTTTGGAAAATGGAGGCCAAGCCGAAATGCCGCAACTGCGCGCCCAGGTCGAGGCTCTAAAGACGGAACTGGACAGGGCGCATGAGCAGCGCGACCAGGCCCAATCCATTGCCAATACGGCGGGCACCCTGGTCGCAGCGGAAAAAGCATCCAGCGAACGTGTTAATGCGCAGGTCAAGCATTTGGAAGCTGAAAACCGGCGCCTGCGGGACGACCTGGGCTTTTTCGAAAAACTCATCCCCGGCGACTCCACGGATGCGGTTGCTATCAGGGGACTGCAAGTCGAGACTTTTGAAAATGGCAAAATCCGCTGGCAGGTGTTGGTCATTCAAAGCAAGAAAAATGCACCCGAACTGGTCGGCAAGCTAGAGATCATGCTCACCGGCTTGTCCAATGGCAAGCCCTGGACCGGCTCGGTAAGCTCCACGCCGCTAAAAATAACCCAATACGGGCGCCTGGAGGGTTCTTTGGATATCCCGGCGCAAGTGACGGTCAAGGGGCTGACGGCCAAAGTGGTGGACGGTTCGACCGTCAGGGCCAGCCAGAGTATCAAGGTGTAGCTGCTGCCCTCAGGGTAAAAACTCCAAAAGGAATGCCATGTTTAACAAGAAAAAGCAGCCGCCCTTAAAAAGCTTGGTTGCCCAGGGTGCCCGGGTGGTAGGGGACATTTTTTTCACAGACGGTATCCGAATCGAATGCGAGATCACGGGTAATATCGCCGCGATGGCGCACCAGCCCAGCATCCTGGTAATAGCAGAGTCCGCTGCGGTGGCAGGCAACATCAGCGCTGACCACATCATCATCAACGGCTCGATCAAGGGCGCGGTGACGGCCCGCCTCATGCTGGAGTTGCAGCCCAATGCCCGCATAGAAGGCGATGTGGCCTACGGGGCTTTGGAGATGCACCAGGGCGCGCTGATCGCCGGGCGTCTGACGCCCATCCTGGCGCATGAGGAAAAAGCCCCACTGCCAACCGAGTCAAATCCGGGTTAATTTGATTTCCGACTGAAATACTGTACTATTTAGCGGTAGCACTTTTCCTGGAAACTTACATGAACGCAGTTGCCCAATCACTCCCGACCGAAATGCCCTCTCCGATTCTGTTTACCGACAGCGCGGCGGCCAAAGTGGCTGATCTCATTGCCGAAGAAGGTAATCCCGAGCTGAAACTACGGGTTTTTGTGCAAGGCGGCGGTTGCTCCGGCTTCCAATACGGCTTCACCTTTGACGAAATCACCAATGAAGACGACACCACCATGACCAAAAATGGGGTGTCACTTTTGATCGACGCCATGAGCTACCAATACCTGGTGGGCGCAGAAATAGACTACAAAGAAGACCTCCAAGGCGCGCAGTTCGTCATCAAAAACCCCAATGCCACTACCACCTGCGGCTGCGGTTCCTCGTTTTCCGCCTGATCAAGCGCGGTAAATCGCCCCCAAAATCCGCGCGCCACGCGCTCCCGTCACGGCCGCAACGCTCGCAGGCTTTGCCTGCAGCGCTTGCTGTGCCAGCCAGGCGAAAGCCAGTGCCTCCACATCCGAAGGTGCAAAACCCCAGTCCTGGGTGCTGCTGACCTTGACGCTAGGCAGCAAAGCCGAAAGCCCTTGCATCAAAAATACATTGCGCGCACCGCCGCCGCACACCACCAAGCGCCGGTAGTGCGCACTTGCTGCGGACAAAGCCTGCGCGCAGGCCCAAGCCGTCAGCGCGGTTAAGGTGGCTTGCACATCTACCGACGCGCAGGCAGGAAAAGCTGCCAGGTGCTGGCCCAACCAAGCCGTATTGAATAAATCCCGCCCGGTGCTCTTGGGAGGTTTGAGCCCGAAGAACGGTTCTTGTTGCATCGCAGCGAGCAGACCTGCATCCAGCTGTCCTTGTGCCGCCCATTGCCCTTGGTCGTCGTAGGCCGCGCCGGTGTGGCGCTCGCACCAGGCATCCATTAATGCGTTGCCGGGGCCGCAATCAAAGCCCAGCAAGCCCGCTCCATCGGACTGCGCAGCGCCTGCCGGCAACAGGGTGAGGTTAGAAATCCCGCCAATATTGAGTACTGCCCTGGATTCCTGTGCATCGCCGAAAACGGCCAGATGAAAAGGCGGCACCAGCGGCGCGCCTTGGCCACCGGCGGCCAGGTCACGGCTGCGAAAGTCAGCCACTACCGTGATGCCGCAGCGCTCTGCCAACAAGGCCGCTTGGTTGAGTTGCACGGTGTAGCCTATGCCATCAAAGGCCCGTGGTTGGTGACGCACGGTTTGGCCATGTGCGCCTATCGCCTGAACTTGCGCGGGCTTTACGCCAGAACTGGCAAGCAATTGTTCGACAACTTCGGTATACAGGCAGACCAAGGCATTGGCGGCGAGGGCAGCGCGGTGGAGTTCGTCCGCTCCCGCGCTATTGAGGGTCAAAAATTCCTGCCGCAAGGCTTGGGGCATGGGAATGTGCGCTGACGCAAGCACCCGGGGCTGGGCGGGTGCTTCACCCGGTTCTGCCAGTTGGGCCAGGACGCCATCGACGCCGTCAAGCGATGTGCCCGACATCAATCCTATGTACGGGCCGGGCATTGCGCTACGGCCAAGCGCCTTACTGAACGCTGCCGACGTGCACCTGGGCGGCGGCGGTCAATTGCTGCCGCGCCAGGCCTGCAACCCGCTCAAAGGCGGGCCGCAATGCCGCGGTGACCGGCGTGGCCTCCGCTTGGCGCGCAATTGTCATCGGGTCTTTGTGTGCCCCGTTGACGCGGAATTCAAAATGCAGGTGCGGGCCGGTGGCCCAGCCGGTGGCGCCCACCAAACCCAGGTTGTCGCCTTGCTGTACGCGCTGGCCACCGCGGACGTTGATACGGCTCAGGTGCGCATAGACCGTCGTGGTGTTGCCAGCATGCTTCACTATCACTACATTGCCGTAGCCGCCTTGCACCCCGGCAAAATCCACCACGCCATCCGCTACGGTGCGCACCGGTGTGCCCGTCACCGCGCCGTAATCCACACCCAGATGCGCCCGCCAGGTTTGCAAAATCGGATGGAAGCGCATGGCAAAACCGCTGGTAATACGCGAAAAAGCCACCGGCGAGGCCAAAAACGCACGGTGCAAGCTCTCGCCACGCATGTTGTAGTAGGCGCCCTTGAGCGGGCTCTTGCCGTTTTGGGCGGTTTGCAGAGATTCAAACCACAAGGCCTGGTAAGACTTACCGGCATTGACGAATTCGGTGCTCAGCACCCGCCCGGCGCGCAGAGGTTCGCCATCGCCTTCTAAGGTTTCATACGCCACCACAAAGCGGTCACCCTTGCGCAAGGCGCGGTGGAAATCGATGTCCCCCGAGAAAATTTCGGCCATCTGCACGGCCACACTATCCGGAATGCGCGCATCGTCGGTGGCGGCGAACAAAGAGGTTTGAATAGTGCCGCTGGCCATGCGGGTGCTAGCCGTGAGCGGCAGCGTTTCCATGGTCGATTTCCTTGCGGCGGCAGTGCCGCGCACTGACAGGCGATTGAAAGTGCCGTCTTCTTCGGGGCTCCAACGGGCGGTCAGGGTGACCAAGCGCCCGCGCTCATCGATCTCGACCTGCACGTTGCGACCGGCGCGACCCAACAGGTTTTTTTGTGTATTGCGGTCGGCACGCAAAAAGGCCGATGCGGCCGGATCGCTCACGCCAAGGCGGCGCAGCAGGCTGTCCGCGGTATCGGTGCTACGGGTCACATCGCTGCGGTACAAGCGCATGGCTTGCGCAGCCAGCAAGTCACGCTGGGGCTCCATTGCCAAGGGTTCAACCGCCTGGACCACAGTGCGCACCGGCAATTCGGATGCCTCGGGGGCCAAGGAGACTAAGGCGTAGCTACCCCCGGTTGCGCCAATGAGCAACAGGGCCAGACCCGAGAGAAAACGGGCCGGATGGCGGCGCACGGTAAGCAGCGCCTCAAGGGCTGCGTTGCGGGCGGCAGTAAGAATGTCGGACACCAAATTCAGCCTCTCTGAGAAGTGCGCAAACCGGCTATGCGGACGCACCGGGCATTCGGGGGCGGGGACTAAAATACGCTGTTAGCCCGCGCCCGGACCCTTTTAAATAGAGGACGGAGTATATCGGGCCCTGTCCAGGCCTCCACATTTCCTTTATGCACCCTGCTTCGCCCCCCTCCCCCCCCGTGTCCGAGCGTGTCCAAGAGGCCCTGGCCGTCACCTTGCGGGGCTGTGAAGAGCTGATTCCTCAGGAAGACTGGGTGAAGAAACTGGTCCGCTCCGAGGCCAGCGGCACCCCGTTACGCATCAAGCTGGGACTGGACCCGACGGCGCCCGACATCCACGTCGGCCATACCGTTGTGCTCAACAAAATGCGCCAGTTGCAGGACCTGGGGCACCAGGTGATCTTCCTG
>JBBAPY010000216.1:0-5338 GCA_040400635.1 Rhodoferax sp. | reverse complement strand
CAAATTGGTAATCTTGCTTTTGTTGCAGGCTGATACTTACCAGGGATTCGCTCATGGTTTTTTCCTATAGGGCAGAACAGAAAGGCGATCTTTGGAAGTGTTTTTCATAGTGGGGCTCCGGGGCTTGCACAGCATTGGTCTGCGCTTGCAAGGCTTGTACCTGCGCTTGGGCGGCCTCGAATTGGGCTTGCGAGCGCTCCAGCGCAGCCTGGCTGATGTAGCGCTGCTGTACCAATGTCTGCTGGCGCTCAAGTTCTTTGGCGGCGACGGCCAGGTTGGCGCGCGCGGCGTCCACCTGTGACGCATTGGACTGGACTACCTGGCCAGCGGCATGGGCGTCGATACGCAGTAACTCCTGCCCGGCGCGCACCCGGTCGCCTACTTGCACGCCTATGCGCACAATGGCGCCGGCCACTTGCGCGGCCAGCGTGGCCTGGCGCACCGGCTCGACCACGCCATCGACACTTTGCATATCGGCGCGGCTGCTGCTGCCCACTTCGCTAGTGGATAAGCGCGCAGGCTTGGCCGCCACAGCAGCCGGCTCAGCAGCCATGCTCGCCAGGGGCAGGGCGCCGCACAGAGCCACAGCGAGGGCAAGGCGGCGGGGCAGCGCCAAGGCCCATGCGCCTACAAAAAACATCAGGGACTGGTTCGAAGTTTTCATATTTAACTATTTACGTAATTAGTTAAATAATACACTAAAATAGGCCGTACGCACTGCGCCACATCAAGAAAACACTTTTAAACCCTGCGCACAGAACGCCCGACTATGGAAAACCTCCCGCCAGAAGCCCTGCTCGATGTAGCCGCCTACTTTCAGGCGCTGTCCGAGCCCACACGCCTGCAATTACTCAACATCCTGCGCGAGGGCGAGCGCAATGTCGGAGAGCTGGCACAGCTGTGCGGCACTACGGCGGCCAATGTGTCGCGCCACTTGAGCCTCTTAACCAAGCACGGCATGGTGCGCCGCGAAAGCCGGGGCACCAGCGTGTACTACTCGATTGCCGACCAGGCGGTGTATGACTTGTGCGAACTGGTTTGCGGCAATATCGCCCGCCAGATGCAGCGCACCCAGGAAGCACGCCAGGCGTTTACGCGCGCCGACTGAGCGGGCTAGCCCAAATATCCAAGGCATGCCATGATGAGGGTATGACACATCCCAGCCATCCGCACGACGATCCTCACGATCACGATCACGATCACGATCACGATCACGGCCATGACCATGACCATGACCATGACCAAGGCTCAGAGCTTTCGGAAGCGGCCATCCGCGTACGCGCTTTGGAAACCGTCTTACTGGCCAAGGGCTATGTAAACGCTGATGCTTTAGACCTGATTGTTGAAACCTACGAAACCAAAATTGGGCCACGCTGCGGCGCGCAAGTGGTAGCGCGGGCCTGGATGGATACAGATTACAAAGCGCGCCTGCTAGCCGATGGCACGGCCGCCGTGGCCGAGTTGTCTTTCTCGGGCCGACAGGGCGAGCATTTAAAGGTGGTGGAGAACACCGATGGCGTACACAACATGGTGGTGTGTACGCTGTGCTCTTGCTACCCATGGCCGGTGCTCGGCCTGCCGCCGGTTTGGTACAAGTCCGCGCCCTACCGGTCGCGCGCGGTGTTGGAGCCGCGCGCTGTGCTGACCGACTTTGGCGTGACGCTGCCACCGGACAAAACCGTGCGCGTGTGGGACTCCACCGCAGAAATTCGCTACTTGGTATTACCCCAGCGCCCGGCAGGCACAGAAGGTTGGAGCGAAGCGCAATTAGCCGAACTGGTAACACGCGACAGCATGATCGGCACAGGCTTACCGATGGCGCCCCAATCCCAGACGCCAGGCGCTGCGGGCACCGATGGAGCCGGCGCATGAACGGCCCGCAAGACCTGGGCGGCATGATGGGTTTTGGGCCGGTGTGCCCAGAGGCTAACGAGCCGGTGTTTCATGGGCAATGGGAAAAGCGCGCACTGGCGATCACGCTGGCCAGCGCCGCATTAGGCGAGTGGAATCTGGACATGGGCCGGCATGCCCGCGAGTCGCTGCCGCCACATGTGTACCTGGGTGTGTCTTATTACGAAATCTGGACCCGCGCCCTGGCCAACATGTTGCAGGAGCGGGGCCTGGTGACGGCACAAGAAGTGCAAAAGGCGCAGATGCTGGTGCCGCCGGTGTCGACAAAAAAAACGGCTGCAACAAAGGCGCAAACACAAGCCGCACTGGCTGCGGGCAGCCCCTATGACCGCAAGGTAAACCAGCCGGCGCGCTTTGCGCTGGGTGATGTGGTGCGCACCCGCGTGATGCACCCGGCCACGCACACGCGCTTGCCGCGTTATGCGCGCGGCAAGACAGGCAAAGTGGTAGCGGTGCACGGTGCTTTTGTGTTTCCGGATACGCACGCCCATGGGCAAGGCGAGCAAGCCGCCTGGTGCTACGGCGTGCGTTTTGGCGGCACCGAGTTGTGGGGCGCGGATGCAGACCCCACGCTGGAGGTACTGGTCGATTGCTGGGAGCCTTATTTGCTGGAGACCACCGCATGATCGCGCCGGCCGAAATGCTAGCCCTGGTGCCCGCCCTGCCCTGCGACGCCGAAGGCCCGGTGTTTCGCGAACCTTGGGAGGCGCAAGCTTTTGCGCTGGCCATTGATGCGCATGCACGCGGCCTGTTCAGCTGGCCCGAATGGGCGGCCGAACTGTCGGCGCAAATCAAAGCCGCCCAGCTAGCCGGCGACCCCGATACCGGTGAGACCTATTACCGCCACTGGCTGGCCGCGCTGGAAGCTTTGACAGTACAAAAAGGCGCCGCCAGCCGGGCGCAACTAAGCCAAGTGCAAGCCGCCTGGGACCGCGCCGCGAAAGCTACGCCGCACGGGCAGGCAGTGGTGTTGGCACACGATGCATTGTCAGGCGCAGGTTTTTAGATCCGCATTAACTGCCTGCGCTTAACCGGCAGGCGCACTGACTGCGCCCGAATTTATAAACCCAAATAGGCAGACTGCACGCGGGGGTCCGAGGCGACTTCGGTAGCGCCACCTTGTATGACCACACGCCCGTTTTCCAGCACATAAGCATGGTTGGAGGCCTGCAGCGCTTTACGCACGTCTTGTTCGGCCAATAGCAGCGTCAATCCGCCTTCCACCATGGTTTGCACCAGGCCAAAAATATGCTGCGCCATCAAAGGCGACAAACCCAAAGTCGGTTCGTCCAGCAACATCAGGCGCGGCAGGGCCATCATGCCCCGGCCAATCGCCAGCATTTGCTGCTCGCCACCCGATAGCGTGAGCGCATATTGCATATGGCGTTCCAGCAAACGGGGGAAGACGTGGTACACATGCTCCAGCGTTCTTTGCCAATGCACACGGGCGCGCGGGTTGATGGCGCCTAGGCGCAAGTTTTCCTGCACCGTCAGGCTGGGAAAAACCATACGCCCTTCGGGCACCAGCACCAGCCCGGCCAGCACCCGCTTGTCGCAATCGAGGCGGCTGATGTCTTCGCCCAAAAAACGAATTTGTCCACGCCGCACCGGCAAGAGGCCCGCCAGCGTTTTCATGAGCGTGGTTTTACCCGCACCGTTACCGCCCAGCAAGGCAGTGGCGCCGCCGCTGTGCACTTGCAAATCCACGCCATGCAGTATGGCGGTATCGCCATATCCCCCGGCCAGGTCTTGAACCTGCAGCATGGGCTCTACGCTCATGGGCTGTCTCCGAAATAGGCGGCATGCACCTGCGGGTCCTGTGCAATGTGTGCCGGCCTACCTCGGGCAATCAGGCTGCCGTAGTGCAGCACCACAATTTCTTCACACAATTCCATCAGCGCACGCATCACATGCTCAATGACCAAGAGCGTCAGGCCCCGTGTGGCGTGCAGCGCGCGCAGGGTTTGCAGCATCTGCGCCACCTCGGTGGGCGTGAGGCCGGCCATCACTTCGTCCAGCAGCACAAGTTGCGCACCGGTGGCGACCGCGCGCGCAATTTCCAGACGCTTTTGACCCGACAGTGTCAGTGTGTGGGCGGGCTGCAAAGCCATAGGCGCCAGCCCCACTTCTTCCAACACCTGCCAGGCCGCCTTGTCGGCGCTGGCCATATCGGGCGCTTGCGCCTTGCCAAACAGCGCCGCCGTACGCAAGTTTTCCAGCACGGTGAGCATGGGGAAAGGTTTAACAATTTGGAACGTACGCGCGATGCCCAAGCGGCAAATCTGGTCGGCACGCAGTCCGGCCAGGCTGCGCCCGCCAAAACGGATGCTGCCGGTGCTGGGCGCGGTATTGCCTGCAATCAAGGCAAACAAAGTGGTCTTGCCTGCGCCATTGGCGCCCATCACGCCAACGATTTGTCCGGCTTGCACCTCGAATGACACCTGATCGAGCGCCTGCAAGCCGCCAAAGCGCTTGCCTACGCCCTGGATTTGCAATAAGGCGCTCATGGTGCACCGCCACGCGTGGGAGATGGAGGCGCAGCGTCTTTCAGCATCTGGGCGCTCGGGGTTTTTTTGCGCTCCAACAAGCCCATGATCCCCTGCGGCAAAACCAGCACAAAGACGATCAGCACCAGGCCCAAAATCACCATGTACAGCAAGGGCGCGTTAGCCCACAACAGTTCAGACAAAAGCGATAAAAACAGCACACCCAGCAAAGGGCCGCGTGCGTTGTCGCCACCGCCCAAAATGGCCATGGCAATGACCGTGACGGAGATCATCGGATCAAACACCTGGCCGACGACAAAGTAGGTAGAGCGCAGTGCCATCACGCCACCGACCATGCCGGGTATGGCCGCGCCCAGCACAAAGGCAATCAGTTTGTAGCGCACCACCGGCACGCCCAGGGTTTCAGCCGCTTCCTCGTTTTCGCGCAAGGAACGCAGCCCATGACCAAAGCGCGAACTGCCCACCCAGGTGAGCATGACCACCGCAATGACGGCCAGCGCAAACATGGAGAAATAGATCACCTGCAAATCCGGCGCGCCAAACAAAATGCGGCTGGCCATGCCGCTGGCCGATTCGGCCCAGGTGATGGTGTACTTCACCAGCTCGGCCAAACCAAAAGTCAGTATCACAAAGTAAGGCCCACGCACCCGCAATACGGGCAGACCCACCAGCGCCGCCAGCAGAGCGGCCAGTGCACCGGCGCCGACGATGGCCACAGGCAAAGGGATTTTCTGCCAGGTAATAACCACCAAATACGCGCCCAGGCCGTAAAAAACCACATGCCCCAGCGAAACATAACCGGTCATTTTGGACAGCAAGCACCAGCTTTGGGTCAGGGCCAGCCACATCAGCACACTCAGGCCGATGCCGACCACATAATCATTGGCGATAAATGGCAAGGCCGCTAGCAGCAACAGGCA
>JBBAPY010000215.1:0-5349 GCA_040400635.1 Rhodoferax sp. | reverse complement strand
ATGGTCGAAATGGATTTCCCCGCCCGCGTGATTCAACTCAAGATTCAAAACGACGCGATGCGTGAAGAACTCAAAGCGCTCGATGTGCTCATCAACGGCGGCTAAGCCCCAATCCCCGCGCCACCCAGAGGTAAGCAACTATGTCCGACAAGCCCACCGAACTCACACCCGACGAAGCCTCCGCGATTGAGGCCATTAGCGGTATTAGCCCAGCAGCCCCGGCTGAGACCTCCTCGCCTGATGCGGCCAGCGAACCCGTGCTGCACGAGGAAGCTGCCGAGGAGTCTGCGCATCCGGCCAGCGAACACGGCAACGAAGGCGGCGCACTGCATAGCGGTGCCCACGACCATGACCATGGCCATGGCCATCATCATGGCCATGTTGATGAACATCACGCCGACCACCATGATGCAGCGCACCCGGCGCCAGACAGCCAGGACGCGGACATGGCGGAGATGAAGTCCACCATGTTGGACTCAGCCGAGCTGGCCAACCGGGCCGCAGGCATGGCTGCCAAAGCGGCAGGCGATATGCATGGTGCCTCCACCCAGCTGATCGAAAGCTATGCCGGGCAAAAAATGTACCTCATCATTGTGCTGGCCGTGTTTGGCCTGCTGATGGTGCTGGCCATGAGCGTGTTTGCCTTCATGTCCTTTCGGCTGCAGCAGCGTGTGGCCCAGGCCGATGCCATGCTGATCGCAGTCGGTAAGCGCGTCATCGCCATGGATGAGGGCTTGGAGCTCTTCACCGGTCACGGCGAAGCCCTGCGCGAAGTTGCCAGCAAGCAAGACGCCATCATCAGCGCCCAAACCAAAATCGAACTGCGCCTGGACGAAGTAATGCGCGGGGTGCAAACCGCCGCGGACACTATTTCCAAACCCGCTGCCCACGACAAAGACAAAGATAAAGCGCCCGATGTAGCCAAGCTCATCAAAGACTTGGACAGCAAACTGCAGGCCCAGGCCACTGCCATCAGCAATTTGAGCAGCCAGGTGCGGGCGGTGGGTACCCCGGCACCGGCTCGGCCCGACCCGGCTGCGGTGCGCAAAGAAGCAGAAGCCTTGGTGCGCCAGCTCAAAGCCGCAGAAGCCAGCGTAAAGCCCGCAGCACCTAGCACCAACGCGCCGGCGGCCGCGCCCAAAGCACCCGAAAAACCGGTGGAAAAAGTGGTGCAATACCCGCGCATCCAAAACACGGGCAAGACGCCTGAAGGGCAATAAGATCTAAGCCAGCGCGGCCGGTGGCCGCGCCTTAAGCGCCTTCGCGCAGGCCAAATTTTTGGATTTTTTCGATCAGCGTGGTGCGCTGCACGTTGAGTATGCGCGCAGTCTGTGACACATTGCCGTTGGTGCGACTGAGCGCCTGGGCAATCAAGTCGCGCTCAATTTCGGCCAAGCGGTGTTTCAAGGACAAACCTTCGGGAGGCAACACCGGTAAGGCCTGCGACATAAAAGTCATTTGCTCGACCTGATTGGGCTCGGCCTCGTCTTGGTCTTCGTCCTCGTCGGATAATTCGTCGAACAAACCTCCGGAAGTCGGTCCGTCCGAAAAAGCGCCTGCGGCCAGCGCCGGGTCCATCTGAGGCAATTCCCCGGCATCGGCCAACGCTTTATAAGCCAGCATGCCCTTGGGCAAAAGGCTCTTGGAAAAATCTTTCAGCTCCAGACACTGACCAGCAAACAAGGTGCTAAAGCGATCGATCAGATTGGACAGCTCCCGCACATTGCCCGGCCATTGGTAGGCCTGCATTGCGTAGGAGAAGTCGGGCGCAAAGGTAATTGGCTTTTCACTAGGGCCTGCGTGGTGCTTAGCAAAAAATTGCAGCAGCAAGGGGACATCGGTGGCCCGCTCACGCAGCGGCGGCGTGTTGAGCGGGAGGACATTGAGCCGGTAATACAAGTCTTCCCTAAAACGTCCGGCGGCGATTTCCGCCTCCAGGTCGCGGTGGGTCGCGGCGATCACGCGCACATCAATGGGTACCGGCTTGGTGCCGCCCACCGGATCAATCACGCGCTCTTGCAACACACGCAGCAGCTTGACTTGCAATTCCAGCGGCAAATCGCCGATTTCATCCAGAAAAATAGAGCCGTTGTGCGCCAGCTCAAAGCGCCCCACCCGGTCGGTCACGGCGCCGGTAAACGCGCCTTTGCGGTGCCCGAAAAGCTCACTCTCAATCAAATCTTTGGGGATGGCCGCGCAATTAATCGGCACAAAATTGGCGTTGGCCCGGTGCGACAAATCGTGGAGCGAGCGCGCCACAATTTCTTTTCCAGTGCCGCTCTCACCCGTAATCAGCACGGTCGAACTCGATGCCGCCACCACGGGCAACAGATCCCTGATGGCCCGGATGGCATCACTTTCACCAATAAAATTGATAGCGTTTCGCGACATGGAACCTTGTATGGGACGGGCCCCCGCGCCTCGAAGAGTACGCCTTTACTGGGGCTTGACGTCAAAATCATACCAGTAAGTGTCAGTTTTCAGACAGTACACCGGTGTTTTTTTGAATTTTTCATGGTTTGTTTCACAAATTACACGCATTACCAGAAATTTGGATGACTTTTAACAAATTTATGCTAGTTGGTACGCAAACTGCATAATCAAGGGCCACACCCACCGCAAGCCGCGCAGAACCGGTCGGGTACCCCACTTTTAGACCACAGGCGTGACCGAACTAGCTCCCGATTTGCAACTTGCCGCCCTCACTAATCTGGGCCTGATGTACGCCCAGGGCCAAGGGGTGGAGCAGGATTTCGGGCGCGCGCTGGACTGCTACCGCCAGGCGGCTGAACATGGTGTCCCGCAGGCCCAATCCAATTTAGCGGTGATGTACGCCCACGGCCAGGGAGTGGCACCCGATTTTGCACAGGCCCATAAGTGGTACCAGGCTGCGGCCGAACAAGGCCTGCCCTATGCCCAAACCAATTTGGCGGTGATGTACGCCAACGGCCAGGGCGTCCCGCGCGACTACCAGCAAGCCCTCAAGTGGTACCAGGCTGCGGCCGAACAGGGCGACACCAGCGCCCAGCGGGGCCTGGGCGTGATGTACGCCAACGGCCAGGGTGTGGCGCAGGACTTCGGGCTGGCCTTGCAGTGCTACCAAAGTGGCGCGGCCGCCGGCGACGCGGCCGCCCAGTACGGCATGGGCGTGATGTACGCCAACGGCCACGGCGTTGCGCAAGACTTACAACAGGCCTGCCACTGGTACCAGTTGGCCGCCGCCCAGAACCATTTGCACGCTTTGTTCAACCTGGGTTTTTTGTTTTCCAATGGCCAAGGCATGGCGCCCGACCGGGCCAAAGCCCTGGAATGCTACGAACGCGCCGCCGCACTGGGCGACGCCGCAGCGCAGTACAACCTGGGTGTGCTTTACAGCAGCGGCCAGGGAGCCGACCTAAACCCCGAAAAAGCACTGCACTGGTACCAAAAGGCTGCTGAGCAAGGCGATGCCGCCGCCCAATTTAACCTCGGCCTGATGTATGCCACCGGCCAAGGCGTGGCGCAAGACGACGCGGCAGCGCTGGCCTGGTACCAACTTGCAGCCGACCAGGGTGATGCCCAGGCCCAGTACAACTTGGGCGTGATGATTGCCAACGGCCAAGGCACTCTGGCCAGCCGCACCGTAGCCATGCAATGGCTGCAACTAGCGGCCGACCAAGGCGACGTGCTGGCCTGGTACAACCTGGGTGCGCTCTACCAGGAAGGCGCAGACCAGGAACCCGACTACCAGCGCGCCTTGCAGTGCTACCGCAAAGCAGCCCAGGGGGGGCAAGCCGATGCCCAGGCCGCACTGGGCTGGCTCTATGCCAATGGCATGGGCGTGTTGCAAGACTTTGTGCGCGCCCATATGTGGTTTAACGTGGGCGCGGTCAGCGGCCATGCCCAAGCGGCCAGCGGGCGCGAGTTTGTGGCGCAGCAAATGGCGCCCGTGCAAATTGCCCAGGCGCAAGACATGGCGCGCAAATGCATTCAGGAACAATTTGCCGGCTTTGACTAGGGTCCCGCCCACTGGACCGGCAGTACCATGCGTCGCCGGCCAGCCCCACAAGCCGACCCCTCGCCACCCCCCGCCCCGCCATGCTGTACGACACCGCCGACCCCGATTACCAGGCCTACTTTGCCGATGCTGCAAGCGCAGTGCAGACGGTGCTTGCTGGCGCACGCCAGCAAGTGGTGTGCGCGCTGGCGCAAACGTGTAGCCGGCATTGCTTCGATCTGCTGCTGCACGTGAGCCGCCGTGGCGTTGCACTGCGCCTGCTGGTGCCCGACACAGCGACCAACCGCCAGGCGGCCATCGCCTGGGAACGCATCAGCGCCGCCGGAGGCGAACTGGTATGGCTGGACCGTGCCGCGCCGGTTTTGCAGACGCCGGTCTGCGTGGTCGATGGGCATACGGTGCTCAGCGGCGGCATTGCCGAGTTGAGCACTCTGGCGCGCGAAGACTTTGCCGGCGTGGTGCGCCAAAGCGACTTGGGCTTGGCCCAGCGCTGCTTGCAAGGCCTGCAGGCGCTGGCACCACACAGTGCCGCGGCGCCCACAAACGCCCCGGCCGAATTGCCCTTGGCTGCCAGCAGCCAGGCCCTGGTCCTGAGTGCCGACCTGCAAGCGCGCACCGCCGCCTGGCAAAGCGAACTCTTGCAATGCCACAGCCTGGCGCTACAAGCCGAGTTGGATGAAATGCAGCGCACCCTGCAAAGCTTTGACCGCCAGCAAGACGCGGCCATTGGCGATTTGCTGCGCGATTTTTTGGATCTCAAACGCCAGTACCTGGCCCAGATGCACGCGCGCTTTGGCGGTGCAGAGCGCCAGGCCCAAGCGCAGCAAGCGGACGAAAGTTTCAGCCGCTATAGCGAAAGCCATCCGGACCAGGAGCGCGTGGATGCGCTACCCGAATTGGACCCACAAGCACAGCAGGAACTCAAACGCCTGTACCGCAAACTGGCGATGCAATGCCACCCGGACCGGGTGGACGCGCCACAGGACAAGCAGCATGCACAGGCTTTGTTCCAACGCCTGCAACGCTGTTACCAAGCCAGCGATATGCGCGGCCTGCAAAGCTTGCAAGCGCAATTGGAAACGGGCCAGGACATCAGCAGCGCCCGCACACCCGGCGGCGCATCAGCGGCCCGCCGCGCCCCGGCGCAATGGGCGATGGAATTAAGCGCGCTGCAAAGCACGCTGGCGCAGCAGCACGCGCAGCGCCAGGAGATTTTGCAAAGCGCCACCTGGCGCACCCTGGCGACCCAAAGCCGCTGGGACCTGTGGTTTGCCCAACAAGCCAATCAGCTGCAAACCGAAGTGCAGCGCTACCGGCAAGCGCTGCAAGAAGGCATCGGCAAAGGCCAAGCG
>JBBAPY010000214.1:0-5360 GCA_040400635.1 Rhodoferax sp. | reverse complement strand
AGTCTTTTTTGTCTGATATTTATTACATTGATTAATGTAATAAAAAATGTTTAAATAGTTAAATAATTTTTAGATTTTCAAAGTAAAAAAGTTTGTACTGCCGGCGTTCTCGCAAAGTGTCGCGGTGCAGGAAGCGGTTTTTTTGTATCTGTCTTGGCGACCGGGTGGAACTTGGAAGGCCTCCTGGCAAGGGTAAACATCCTTGTGCCGCACTGGTAATGCCTTCACCATTTGGTCGCATCCCGCGGTGCACTCGCCTGGGTACAGGGTTTAGGTTCCCGGTGGCGTGCGTATAGGAAAGGAAACCACCATGAAAACCATGAAACTTTTTTTAGCCGAAGGCCATCGCTTTGTCTACTCCATCAGACCGGATGTCACCGTGCGCGAGGCATTGGAACTTATGGCGCAAAAAAATATCGGGGCCTTGCTGGTCATGGATGGGCAGCAATTGGCAGGCATATTTTCCGAGCGCGACTATGCACGCAAAGTGGTTCTTAAGGGCAGAAGCAGCAGTGATGCTTTGGTACAAGACATCATGACCGCGCAAGTCATCACGGTCCAGGCGGCGCAAAATATCGACGAGTGCATGCAGATCATGACCGATAGGCATGTGCGCCACCTTCCCATCGTGGAGGGGCAGCGCGTTATCGGCTTAATCTCTATCGGGGATGTCGTGCGCGAAATGATGGCCCATCAGAAAACCATCATCGAGCAATTGCACAGCTATATTGCCGGTTGATAAAGCAGCGCCCCGAGGGCGGGGGGTGCGCTTGACTGCGCATCAGGCCAGGGCCCCGCAAACGGCCCAGGGCCTGCCACCGCCTAAGCAGTATTAGCCATGCCGATACTGCGCCCTCTGCGCCACCCAGCGCGAGAGGCGCGGCCCGGTTAAGAGCACCAAGATAAAGCGCGCTACCTGCATCGCCATCACAAAGCCCACATCCACAGCCAGTGCGTGTGTGGCGATGATGGCCACCGAGTCTGCGCCGCCAGGGCTGGTGGCCAGGTAGGCGGTGAGCGGGTCAAAGCCGCCCAATAGTGCCAGCGCCGCCGCCAGCGACATACCAAACCCGATCAGCACAGCTATGGACACCAACACCCGGGGCAGGGCCCGCCGCGCATGCGCCAGCGTGGCCCGCGTGTAGCGCAGGCCTATGGTCCAGCCGATGCAGGCATAGGCACACATCAGCAGCAGCGGCGGCAACTCGATCTGCAAAACGCCCTGGCTTTGCAAGAAAACCCCCGCCACTAACGGCAGCAACATGGCGCCAGACGGCGCACGTGTCAGCCGTGTGGACAACATGCCCAGTAGCACCAAACCCAAGGTGCATGCCACGTTGTAAGGGTCTTGTACTGCCCATCCATCGACATCCAAGCTTGCGTTGCTGCCAGGCCCCAACCACAGGCGTGCCACCAATGCGGCCACTGCGGTAACGATGATGACGCGGGTATATTGCATAAAGGCCACCAGACGCGGGTCTGCGCCATAGGCCTCGCACATCAGCACCATGGCCGATGCTGCGCCCGGTGCCAGGCCCCAGATGGCGGTAGTGCCGGGCAACAATTTGTGGCGCGAGAGCCACCAGCCCAGCCCCATGCTGGCGGCCATCACCAAGATGGTAAAGCCCAGAAAAAGCGGCCAGTCGTGCAATACGCGTAGCAGCAATGCGGGCTGCAGGCTTTGTGCCATCAGGCAACCGATTAATCCCTGGGCCGGAAACAAAAACGACTGCGGCACGCGCACCGCAAAACCCCGAAGCGACGCCGCAATACCCACCACCATGCAGGCAAGCAGCAAGGCCGCAGGTAGATGCGCCCACTGCAAGAGGCCAAACAGCAGCAGACTGCCCGCCAATAGGGCCAGCCATTGGGCCGCGCGGGGTAGGCCGCTTTCCGGCTCAGCCATGCAGGCCTAGGTCAAAAGATGGCCGCATGCGTGGGAACGGTCGCGAGTGGCTTAGGCTTTAGGCCGCGCCGCTTCGGCTTTGCGCTCAGCGATTACTCGTTGCGAACTTGCGCGCTCGCCCACCAGCTTCATATAGGGCTTGTAATCCATGCCGGCGGCCAGCAGAAGGTCTTCGCCATAGGCCGCTTTGCTGGCCATGCCGACCAGGGGCAGGTTATTAAAAGCCACGCAGTCGGCCAGCGTGAAGCTGTCGCCCGCCACATAGGGCGAAAATTTCACCAGGCGCTTAAATGCCTCGATATTGCGCACCAATTGCTTGCGGGTCTTTTCCTTTTGCTCATCGCTGACACTGCCGCCGAAAAAAACCGCAGGGTATAAATCGCGCGCCACCAGTTCCAGATGCAGATTGATAAAGGTACACAGCTCGCGCACCTTGGCAGCGGCATAAGCGTCGGCGGGTATCAGCGGATGCGCGGGGTATTGCGCCTCGAGATAATCCAAAATCACCGCCGTCTCGCAAAGCGGTCCTTGCGCGGTACGTATAAATGGAATCTTGCCCAGCGGCGAAGCCGACAACACCGCCTCGTCCTTGCTGCGCGTCATGGTGCGCTCTTCGTTGAAGGAGATTTGCTTTTCCAGCAACACCTGTTTCACGATGTTGAAATAGTTGGAGACGGCAAAGCCGCATAGCGTGATCATTGGGGTGGACTCCTTGAGAAATGAGCGCACCAGTGTATCTGCCAGCTTTGCACCCAAGGCGCCCGGCTTGGCGCTGGCGCGACGCATCAGGCGCCCAGTTTTTCGGCGGCCTTGGCCAGCCAGCCGTCCAGATTGTCCAGCAGCGAAGACGGGCTGAAGGAACAACTCTCTTCGCTAAACAAAGCACTGGACTCCAGCCGGTCGATCAGCCCCAGCCACACCTCGCCATAGCGCGGCGGCAGCGCCGCTAGCAATTCGCCCTGCGCGCGTGCTTGCGCGCAAAAGGCCTGTACGCCCAAAGCATCCGCGCGCAACTGGGCTAGGGCGTGGTGCAGGGGGGCGAGGGTGGAGACGGACATGCGACCGAGTTTATCGGCGCTAAGCTGCGATATCTAAGCTTGGCTTTAGACAGGCCCATCTCAGTTAACCCGCCGGTGTCAGCAGGAAATTGCCTAAGCTTAAAACGACGACCCTGGCTCGTTCAAGAAAACCAGCTCTTCAGGCGTCGACTCCCGTCCCAGCAGAGCGTTGCGATGGGGGTAGCGGCCAAAGCGGTGGATGATCTCTTGGTGGCGCTGCTCAAAGCGCAGGCTGTCTTCCATGCCGGGTTGCGAAAACAGCAGGGTGGCTTGGGAATGAATCAATGCGGACTCGCTGTGCATATAAGGCATGTAGGCAAAGCTGCGCTGCACCAGGGGCAGGCTGCGGTCCTTCCCACTGGCCACCAGCTCTTGCGCCAGCGCCAGAGCCAGCGCGTCCTGCGCAAAAGCGCGGGCCGTGTCGCGGTACACATTGCGCGAGAACTGGTCCAGCACCAAGACCTCGGCCAGCCGCCCCTCGGGGGTGGCGCGCCAGGCAAACAACTCACAGCGCGCCGCCGCCTCCAGCGTCGCGCCAAAGCGGGTGCGGATGGCTTGGTCCATGGCAGCGTCTTTCGCGTAATGCTCCTTGGGGGTCAGTTCGGTGAACCAGAAGTGGAGGATGGTGTGGGGTTGCATTGAATCGAAAGTCTCAAGAAAGAAGGTCAATCATTTTGTCTCAGGTAGGTTCATCAGCATGCCGCCAGATGGCCTTGCGGGATGAAACCTCTGGCCCGGGGCTAGATCGATCCGGCCTCAAATTGCGGTCGCTGTGTTGCCAACCAGCTCATGAAGCCGCGCAGCGGACAATTCCAGCCCGCTGGGCCTTGGCGAATTACTGGCGCATCAAGTCTTAGGCCGCTACGGGGTCGCCAAAAGGCAATTGCGATAGGGAAAAATTGCTTAAATCTGCACGGTCGCTGGCGTTTTGAACGTCAATGCCTACCAATGCGCCGTTAGCGTCAAAGTCCAGAACGACGCCGTCCGTCACCTCATCCGACTCTACAGACGCCCGGTCTGCCAAGTGGATGTACAGCGAGTCAGTTGCTTTGTCGTACGAAATCTTCATGGCGAGAACCTCCTGTCTGGAAACGCATTGTGCACTGTTAGCCCATCCTCTAGGGTCACTACGCGCAGGTAGCGGTTCAATTCATCTATCCAAGCCCAGTGGCGGATGCGGCCATCACTTTGTACTTCGCGTCGCAGTGGCGCTGAAATTACCTGCTCAAGCCAGCGCACCTGGATGTAAGGCCTTTTGACCATCACATCGTTTTGGAAGTAGCTGGTGAACTGCATAAGCTCACTTCCCAAACGAATCCTTTAACCCCACCGCAAAATTAAACACCGGCTTGCCCGCCGCGTGGTCCACCCGATCGGCCACAAAGTAGCCATGCCGTTCAAACTGAAATTTTTCATCCGCCTGCGCGTTGGCAAGCGAAGGCTCCACGACGGCGGTGACGATTTTTAGGCTGTCGGGGTTCAGGCTTTCCAGGTAGTCTTTGCCGCCGGCGTCGGGCTGGGGGTCTAGGAAGAGGCGGTCGTACATGCGCACTTCGGCTCTCAATCCGTCGTGGGCGCTGACCCAGGTGATCACGCCTTTCACCTTGACGCTGGACGAGCCCGGTGTGCCGCTTTTGGTGTCGGGGATGAGGGTGGCGTGCACTTCGGTGATGCGGCCGCTGGCGTCTTTGATGGCGCCAGTGCATTCGATGATGTAGCCGTATTTCAGCCGCACTTTGTTGCCGGGGAATAGCCTGAAAAAGCCTTGCGGTGGCGTCTCTTCATAGTCGCTGCGCTCGATCCAGACTTCACGCCCGATGACAAAGCTGCGCTGGCCGCGCTCGGGGTGGTGGGGGTGCACCGGCGCGCTGCATGCGTCCAGGGTGCCCGCGCCCATCACTTCGTCCCAGTTGGTCAGCACCAGTTTTACCGGGTCGAGCACCGCCATGGCGCGTGCTGCGCTGCCGTCCAGGGTTTCGCGCAGGCAGCCTTCGAGCGTGGAGTAGTCGATCCAACTATCGCTTTTGGTCACCCCAATGCGCTCGGCAAAGAGTTGCAGGCTTTCGGGCGTGTAGCCGCGCCGGCGCAGGCCGACGATGGTGGGCATTCGCGGGTCGTCCCAGCCATTGACTTTGTGCTCGTTTACCAGCGCCGCCAATTTGCGTTTGCTGGTAATCACATAGGTGAGGTTCAGGCGCGCAAATTCGTATTGCTGGGGCAGGGGCTGGGCCAGCAGGCCGCCTTCGGCCAGGCGCAGCAGCACCCAGTCGTAAAACGGGCGCTGGTCTTCAAACTCCAGGGTGCAGATGCTGTGGGTAATTTGCTCTAGCGCGTCTTCCAGCGGGTGGGCGTAGGTGTACATCGGGTAGATGCACCAGGTGTCGCCGGTGTTGTGG
>JBBAPY010000213.1:0-5379 GCA_040400635.1 Rhodoferax sp. | reverse complement strand
AGGTGTGGTGCCTGTGCCCTCTTCATAACGCAATGCTGTTTCATATTGCGCTTGGGCAAGTGCTGGGTGCGTGGCGCGCCGGTCGTCCCCGGCGAGCGCCGACGCGTAATGGCAAGTGGCCAGCAAAAGCAGGATTCCTAGCCGTCGTGGCGCCATTTGGTTAGCAGTTCCAGTCATGCAAAACCGCAGGTAAGCATTCATAAAACGTTTTCCTAAATATTCCATTGCGTCTTAGATGCTAGGTGAATTCTTAACTGAAAGTCCCAAATTCAGTTGGTCTTTACAAATTTATAAGGGTTATTACCTAGTTTTTGATGAGGGATAACGATTACCATCCCAGTCAACTCGTTTGTTTTGTTGGGAGCCTTTAATGAAGAGCCAGATCCTGTCCTGTACTTTCCTATGTTTAGCCAGTGGTTTGGCGCTCGCTGCCGAGCGACCCAATGTCGTTTTCATCGTAGTCGACGACCTGCGCCCAGAGCTCGGCATTTACGGTAAAGACTACATTAAAAGCCCCAATATTGACCGCATCGGCAAAGAGGGCCTGACTTTTAATCGCGCCTACGTCCAGCAGGCCGTGTGCTCGCCGTCGCGCACCAGCGTCATGACCGGCGCACGCCCCGACAGCACCAAAGTGTGGGATTTGGTGACCCATTTCCGCAAAGCCGCGCCCGACATCGTTACGGTGGGTCAGCATTTCAAAAACAATGGCTATTTTGTGCAGGGCATGGGCAAGATATTTCATGGCGGCTATGACGACGCACCCACTTGGTCCGTGCCCTGGCAAACGCCAGCGGCGGTCAAATACGCCTTGCCGGAAAACGTGGTCTTGGATGAGCGCCTGAACCAACTCAAAGCCACCGACAAACCCAAGCGCAATGCCTCCGAGCCCTTAACGGCCGACGGCGGACCGTCCAGCGGCGTGAATATGCGTGGCCCCGCCTTTGAAGGCGCCGACGTGCCGGATAACACCTTCACCGATGGCAAGGTGGCCGAACTGGCGACGCAAACGCTGCGTGACATGAGCAAGAAGAAAGAGCCTTTTTTCCTCGCCGTCGGTTTTGTTAAGCCGCATTTGCCCTTTGTTTCGCCCAAAAAATACTGGGATATGTACGACCCGGCAAAAATAGAGTTGGCGCATAACCCTTTCCGCCCGATCGGAGCGCCTGAATACGCGGTGATGTACGGTGGCGAATTGCGCAACTACCACGGTATTCCCGAGACATCCATTCCGCCTGACTTGGCCCGCTCGCTCAAGCATGGTTATTACGCCGGCATCAGCTACACCGACGCCCAGGTGGGCAAGGTGCTCGACGAATTAGACCGCCTCAATTTGCGCAAAAACACGATTGTGGTTTTGTGGGGTGACCATGGCTGGAAACTCGGCGAGCATGATGCCTGGACCAAGCACACCAATATGGAAATCGACACCAAAGCGCCTTTGCTAATCTCGGCTCCGGGCATGAAAGCGACCGGCGCCAAGAGCAATGCGATTGTGGAAATGGTGGATATTTTCCCAACCTTGTCGGACCTGGCCAGCCTGCCGCTGCCTAAGCATTTAGAAGGAACAAGTTTCCGCCCCTTGCTCGACAAACCCGATTTGCCTTGGAAAAAGGCGGCCTTCAGCCAATATCCCCGCACCGCTTATGTGACCGGCGGAAGCCCTCTGATGGGCTACGCTATGGTCAATGACCGCTACCGCATGGTGCAGTGGGTAGACCGCGCAGACCTGAGCAAGGTGGTCGCCCTAGAACTCTATGACCACCTGACCGACCCCGATGAAAACCTGAATATCGCGCAGCGCCCTGAACACGCCGTTTTGGTCAAAACCATGCGCGAACAGTTAAATGCAGGATGGAAAGCGGCCAAACCGGTCGTTCAGTAAATGCCCGATGGCGGCAGACTATTTGTGAATGCAAAACGCTTGAATATCCGCCGTCGCCTGAGCTTTTTGCTACTGTCTTTGCCCATGTGGTCGCGATTGCAAATGGCCCGCGCCGCGGTCTCCGATCCGGGGCCAGCGCGCTATGGGTGGGAGGATGTGGGGCAGGTCGATCGGGTACGCATTTTGCGCGCGGCCGATGCCGCCTTGGGCATGGCACCCGTCACGATTGTGAAAACCGCCAGCCTGCTAAGCCCAGGCAATGTGAATGACTATTATTCCAACGGCGATTACTGGTGGCCCAACCCTGACAGCGCAGACGGGCTCCCTTTTGTACGGCGTGATGGCCAAAGTAATCCGGGCAATTTCAACGACCACCGCCTAGCGGTACGCGCATTGCGCGATGCGGTAGCGGCATTGGCCGGGGCAGCCCTGATCAGTAAGGCGGGCCCTGCCGCGCAAGGGTACCTGGAAAAAATGGCGCAATTGCTGGCGGTATTTTTTGTCCATCCCAATACCCGCATGAACCCGCATTTGCAATATGCCCAGGCCATTCCCGGCGTGTCGCAAGGCAGGGGAATAGGGATTATTGATACCTTGCACCTCCTAGAAATCCCGGTAGCCCTCGAGGCGATTGCCAAGTTGCCAGGATTCCCGGCGCCCGTTGCCACCGCAGTACAAGATTGGTTTCGCACGTATCTGCAGTGGCTGACCAGCAGCGCCAACGGCCAGGATGAAGCTAAGGAGCGCAATAACCATTCGGTGGCCTATTGGTTGCAGGTGGCCGTATTTGCGCGGTTTACCCAAGACCAGGCGCGCATGGCGCAGGCCGCAGAGCAGTTCAAGCGCAATTTCATCGGTACGCAAATGGCGCTTGATGGGAGTTTTCCTGAAGAGCTCAAGCGCACCAAGCCCTATGCCTATTCGTTGTTTCAATTGGACAATATGGCTGCGCTGTGCCAAGTCTTGTCGACGCCGGCCGAAAATCTGTGGAATTTCAAACTGTCCGATGGGCGGAGCATGGAAAAAGGGCTTGGCTTTCTCGCGCCCTATATTGCCAATAAGAGCCGGTGGCCTTATGCCCCAGATGTGCAAGCCTGGCACTATTGGCCCATGCGCCAATGCGTATTGCTGTTTGGCGGCAATGCATTTTTTCGCAACGATTTACTCCAATTATGGAAGCACTTGCAGCCCGATAGTACGGACGATGAAGTGCAACGCAATATCGCCATAACGCAGCCTTTGTTATGGCTGAAAATCCAGGCAATTGGCGTTTGACTGTACTTCGCGTCAGAAGCTTTTTGCCGCTTCCTAGGAAGCGCATGTATTCCGTTTGATAAGGCCTTGTATTTTGAAAACTTTCAAATTATGGTTTGTCCTGAGTTTGACGCTGGGCGCCTTGGCACCTGCTCTGGCCGCAGCACCAGCCAAGCCCAATATTATTTTTATATTGGCCGATGACTATGGAACGGGTGAGGTCAGCGCCTACGGTGCGGATAATTACAAAACCCCGCATATTGACGCGCTGGCGCAGGGTGGCACGCGCTATACCCGCAGTTACACGCTGCCCTTGTGCGGCCCCTCGCGGGCCATGATATTGAGTGGCCGCTACCCGTTTCGCACGGGCGCGACCAGCCAGGATGCCAGCGGCGATGTGTTTTCGCCTTCCGAACAACTCACGCCCAAGGTTTTGAAGTCCGCGGGTTATGTGAGCTCCATGGTTGGCAAATGGGGACAGTTGCCGCTGACCGCCGGAGACTTCGGTTTTGATGACTATTTGCAATTCAAAGGCAGTGGGATTTACTGGAACACCCAGGTCAAGGCCAAAGATTATTTGGTCAATGGCAAAACTGTTCCCCTGCGCGACAAAGAATACATGCCTGACCTGATGCACAAGCACCTGGTTAATTTCATCACGCAAAACCGCGATAAACCTTTTTTTGTGCATTACTCCATGTCGCATGTGCACAGCGAAATATTACCCACGCCGGACAGCGTGCCTGAGAGTAAAACGCTGTACGCCGACAACGTCGCCTATATGGACAAATTGGTCGGCCAGTTGGTAGCCGAGCTCGACCGTTTGAAATTGCGTGAAAAAACCATGCTGGTCTTCATGGGTGATAACGGTACGGCCGGCGGCCCCAGCCGGTTTGCCAAAATTGGCGGACGCCCTATTTTTGGCAGCAAAGGCTCGATGCAAGAGGGCGGGGCATTGGTGCCTTTGATCGTCAACTGGCCGGGTGTGGTAACGGCTGGCAAAGTCACCGGAGAGTTAATTGACTCCAGCGACCTATTGCCCACCTTTGCCGAGTTTGCCGGCGCCAAATTGCCCGCTGGCGTGACCATCGACGGGCGCAGTTTTGCCACCCAGGTACAGGGTGGCCAGGGCAAACCACGTGACTGGGCGTTCGTCCAGTTGGCCAGAAATTGGTATGTGCGTGAGGAAAATTTCAAGCTGACCCAGGACGGCGAATTGTTTGATATGGCCGACGCGCCTTTTGCTGAAACGCTGGTAGCCAAAGACAGCAAAGCCCCTGCCGCGTTGGCAGCCCGCACCCGTTTGCAACTGGCCTTGCAGCAGCTCAACCCGGCCGGCGGCATCGTGGACCAGGGCGGCGAGAGTGGTCGCCATGAAAACAAAAAGCCCAAAGTGCGTGCCAGCGGCCTGCCCGACGCCAACTAGACCTTCAAGACCCGTGGTCAATGCATACCCTTGGACACGTAGCCTGCTCGCGCTTGCGCTTGCACTGGCAGCCGTAAGCCTAGCGTCCTGCCAAAGGGCAGAGCCGCCGCAGGCTGTAGTGGCTGCCAAGGCGGCCAAAGTCTGCAAGGAATACTCGCCACAGGCGCAGGTCTATGTAGCACCAGGGCGCTTCACTATGGGTGATGACCGTTTCCCCGAAGAGGGCCCTCTGCGCAAAGAGCAGTTGCGCAAAGGCTTTTGGATGGACGCCTATGAAGTGACCAACGGGCAATTTGCGCGTTTTGTGGCAGCCACCGGCTACATCACGGTTGCCGAGCAGCGCCCCGACCCGCGCGCCTACCCCGACATTCCTGCAGACCAGTTGGTACCCGGCTCGGCCGTGTTTCAGCTCAAAAACGCCGAGCGCGCCTTGGCCAATGACGTGAGCGCATGGTGGAGTTTTGTGCCTGGTGCTTATTGGCGCGCCCCGGAGGGGCCGGGCTCGACCATCGACGGGCGGGACCACTATCCGGTGGTGCATGTGGTGCTGGCCGACGCCCAAGCCTATGCCCGCTGGGCCGGCCGGCGTTTGCCCACCGAGGTGGAGTGGGAGTGGGCCGCCCGTGGCGCCGACCCTGCCAGCGTCAACGACCACGAGCAGCCCAGCCAGGCCAACACCTGGCAGGGCAAATTCCCGATTCAAGACGCCGCCATTGACGGTTACGCCGGCTTGGCGCCGGTGGGCTGTTTTGCGCCCAATGGCATCGGACTGCACGACATGATTGGCAACGTCTGGGAGTGGACGGTCGATCCC
>JBBAPY010000212.1:0-5397 GCA_040400635.1 Rhodoferax sp. | reverse complement strand
TGCCGCCGATCTCCCCGGCCAGTTCGGTGACGCTGCGACCATTGGTCAGGTCCAGCGGCACCAGCGTGACTTGTGGTAGCGCACTGATATCCTCCAGGCCGCCCAGTTTCTTCCACGGCTCGGCGTGGCCGACCCACACAATGTCGGCACCCGCCTTGACCAGCGCGCGCACGATGGCCTGACCCACCTCGGTCTTGCCATCCGTGACCAGCACCTTGCGGAACTTCGGGTCACTGGTCATTTCTCTGAGCATCTTGTCGTCTGCCATGTGGGCATCCCCTTCGGTCGGAAAAGCTATCAATACGGCCTGTCCGGCGCGGTCGAGCCGGGCGCCCACCGACACTCGCTGCGGCGCCTCGCCGACGTCACCATGCAGGTGGGTCATCACGGTCGGGCCGGCGTCCAGGTGCACCAGCCCCAGCCGCCAGGGCAGCCGCTCACGGAAAAACAAGTCGTTGCTATGGTGCAGTGTGGTGCTGCCCAACAAAACGCCTTCACCGCTTTGCGTGCGCCATTGCAGCCGCGGCGACAGGCACTGATGGCAGACTTCGCGCGGCGGGTACTGCACGCATGCGCAGTCAGCGCAGGTCTGCAGCTCAAAGCGACCTTCGGCCGCCGCCGCGGTCAGGCCCAGCGCCACGCGGCCGCGTGCGCCCGGCGGCAGATTCATCTGGCGCGTGCGCAGGATGGGGTTTTTGCGCTTCGGACGCATCATCGGCATGGTCATTCGGGTCTTCCCAGAATCACCGCGCCGGTGCACAGGCAGCGGTCGTAGGTGACCATGCCGAAGCCGGCCACCAGGCCGAGTTGTGCATCGGGCACGGTGCGCGGACCGGCGCTGTCAGTGAGTTGGCGCAGTGTCTCGGTCATGCCCAGAAAGCCGCCCGCCGCCCCCGCCTGACCTGCAGACAACTGGCCGCCGCTGGTGTTGTTGGGAAAGCTGCCGTCATGGGTCATGGTGTGTGACTGCACAAATGCAGAGGCTTCGCCCTTCTGGCAAAAACCCAGGTCTTCAAACTGCATCATCACGATGACCGGGTAGTCGTCATAGGTCTGGACAAAATCAATGTCGGCGGGCTTCACGCTGGCTTGTGCATACAGGTCATCGCGGTCTGCCAGCCAGCCGCCACGGACCATCACCGGGTCGCTTGAATAGGCGTTGTGGCGCTCGATCGCGCCGCGAATCACGGCGTGCGCCAGGCCCAGGTCGCGCGCCCGCTCTTCCGTCATCACCAAAAAAGCCTCTGCACCGGCGCACGGCATGACGCAGTCAAAGAGATGGATCGGGTCGGAGATTGGCCGTGCGGCCATGTACTCGTCCAGCGACAGCGGCTTTTTAAACATGGCGTTCGGGTTTTTCAGCGCATTGCTGCGCTGGTCCACCGCGATGCGCCCGAAGTCCTCGCGCTTGGCGCCAAAGGTACGCATGTAGTTGGCGGTAATGAACGCGAAAATCGAATTCGGGCCACCTGAGCCGTACGGGTAAGTGGCGTCGCGCGCGAAATTGCTGAAGCTGCCCAGGGTCTGGCGAAACGAATCGACATGGTTGGTGTCGGCCGCTACGCAGGCCACCACGTCGGCATCGCCGGCCTGCACGGCACGAGCGGCACGGCGCAGGCACATCACGCCCGAGGCGCCGCCGGTGGGCATATGGTCCAGCCAGCGCGGGGACAGGCCCAGGTGCTGGGTCACGCCGACTGCGGTGTCCGGTGCCAGGGAGAAGCTGCTCAGGCACAAGCCGTCGATCTGCGCCTTGGGCACCCCGCTGGCCTTGACCAGCGCATCAATGGCATGCCCGATAAACCAGTGCGCCGAGCGGGTGGAGTAGCGCACATAGGGCACCGTGACCGGCACGGCTACCGCGACACCAGCGTAAGAAAGTCGTTGACGGCTCATGTCAGCTCTGCCGTTTCTTGAGGGCACGCATGTCCAGACAGTGGCTCTGTCCGGGCAGGGCATGCGCCAGTTCGCGCAACTGGCCGCGTTGAATTTTTTGCGAGGCGGTCAGTGGCAAGGCATCGACGAAGGCCACATAGCCCGGTGCCTTGTAATAGGCCAGTTGTTCCAGTGCGTGGGCCACGATGCTGGCCGCCAGCACCGATGGCGACTCGGTACTGGCGTTGTCGTGCAGGACGATGCAGGCCAGCACCTCGTCGCCGCGCACGGCGTCCGGGGTGGCGGCCACGGCACAGGCTTTGACCTCCGGGTGCTGGTTCAGAACACTTTCGACTTCGACCGCTGAAATATTCTCACCACTGCGGCGAATGACATTTTTCTTGCGGTCGATAAAGTAAAAGTTACCCTGGGCATCGCGCCGGACCAGGTCGCCCGTGTGAAACCATCCACCGGCCCAAGCCTGCTGTGTAGCCGCCTCGTCCTTGAGATAGCCTGAGAAAAAATAGCGGCGCGGATCGTCCCCGCTTGAGCGCACCAGCAACTCGCCGGGGGCGTCGGCGGGCACGTCTTTTCCTTCGTCATCCACCAGGCGGATCTCGACGAATTCTTCCTGCCGGCCAAAACAGCTGGTGCCAATATGGCGCGGCTCATGGCTGGCCATCACGCAGGCGCCCGCGCCAGTCTCGGTCATGGCCCAGGCCTCGACCAGCGCAAAGCCAAAGCGGGACTCGAAGGGCGCATGGTTGCGTCGGTCCACGCCCGCGCCAAAGCCCCAGCGCAAGGTGTGTTGAAGGTCGGCAGCCGTGCCGGGTGCAGACAACAGCATGGCCGGCATCACACCCAGGTAGTGGGCAATGGTGGCGCGGCTCTCGCGCGCGCTTTGCAGCCAGGTCTTGGGGTGAAAGCGGTCGAGCTGAACCAGGCAGCCGCCCGCGACGAGCACCACCATGGTGGAAAACGCCATGGCGTTCATGTGATGCAGCGGCAGCGGCGTGATCACCCGCTCCTGATCGGGCCGAACACTGCACACCCCTGTCAGGTCGGCATACCACTGGCCAGCGCGCAAGAAATACGCGTTGCTCAGGATGCAGCCCTTGGGACGTCCGGTGGTGCCAGAGGTGTACAGCAGGCCGCATTCGGTGTCCGCGTCAATGGCGGTGCCGGCCAGCGGCGCGGCAGTTAAGGCCGCGGGAAAAGGCGCGCTGGCAACCGGCAGCATCGTGTGGAGGGTCTGTCCCGCCTCGGTGGCTGCTGCCAGCAGGTCTTGGGCCCGAGAAGGCAGGGTCACTGCCAGGCAGATCTCGCTGTGGGAGATCAGATAGACCAGCTCGGACCGGCGCATGTCGGCGTTGATGGGCACCACGCTCACGCCCAGGGCATTGAGGGCAAACCAGTGAAATAAAAACGCTGGCCGGTTCTCCAGCAGCAGGCCAACCCGGTGGCCGTGGCCGTAGCCGGCGCTGGCGTAGGCCAGGCGCAGCCGTTCAACCTCAGCGGCCGCCTCACCCCAGCTGATGGCGCCAGGCGCGATGCCGTAGGTGGCTGCCGTGATGGATTCAGTAAAGAGAAATTCTGCCGCTGGCGTGCGTGACGCAGTGGCTAAAAAAACAGCGTGAACGGTGGCTTGCATGGGGCGTGAGGCGTTTAAATAAAGAGCTGCACGGCCGGCAGGGCGGCATCGCAATTGAGCAGATTGACCCGTTTGAGCGTCATGCGCAAGGCGCCGTCGAGCAGCGTCAGCTGGTGAATGGCGGTGCCAACATAAAACTGGATTTCATCGCCCTGGGACTCGGTGTAGTGAAACTCGGTGCGCACCTCGTAACGATTGCCGGGCTCGTCAAACACTTCAACAGACGGCATCTGCAGCAGATGGTGACAACGGCTGGGCGGCTGCTGGGAAAACGCGCGCGGGCTTTTCAGCCGCTCAATGCGCAGCTCGCGCAGCAGTTTGTCCTCGTACATGTGCGAGGTGTGGTTCAGCCCATCCTCCTGATCGGGCACCAACGGAATCCAGTAAAAGGCATCGTCGGTGAAAAGCTGACTCCATTGCTCAAAGCGCTTGGCGTCGAGCAGCCGCGCCTCCATGACAACGAAGTCGATCAGGTCCTGGCGTGAGACACCGTGCAAAGCAGCCATCACATGGTCTCCGTCATGTAGCGCGCCCAACTGCGGTACTGGTTGCGCATGGGCAATTCGCTGGTGCCGCCCGTGGTGATTTCACCGCCGCGTGTTTCGGCTGCGTCGAAATTGCGGTGCAGGCTGACCCATTCGTTGCCACTGGCGTGCAGACCGGCCTGGATGCCGCTATAAGCCTGCAGGTCGTCATGGCCGACCACCGAGAACGGGGAGTTGATGAGCCGGCTGTACGTGCTAGTGCGCTGCAGCATTTCGGGCGGCGCGCCCTTGAGCCGGAAGGTCCAGCTTTCAACCAGCGTGCGGTCTACAGAGATCGGCTTGACCACCCGAATGGCCTGAATGGCGCCCTTGATCGTGAGGTTGGGGTAATAAACGGTGTTGTGGCGCGCCATGCCCAGAATTTGCGCGCTGCGCTCGGGGCCGTATCGCGCCTGCATGGCCTCGTCATAAGCGGGAATGCCCTTGTACTTGCTGTGAATGCTGAAATTGACGCCGGTGAAACTGTGGCCGTTGTCATAGGTGCGGATGCCCATGTCGTCGAAGAATTTGTAGTCCGACATGAACGGCACAAACTGCTCAATGGCCATGGGCTTAGGCATGTCGGCGGGCTTGTCTGCCCACATCGCCCGCGCCGTGCCGGCCGAAGACTCATGCGCAACCATCGGGTGCATGGTGTCGTTGAGGTTTTCAACAAACATCTTCCAGTTGCATTGGTGCATGAAACGCAGGCAACCGCCGGCAATTTCAAGCTCGCCTTCGGGCGAGCGGTCGGCCATATTGTCAATCGAGCTCAGTGAGTCGCCAAAGTAAGTCTCGAAGTCAGGGCCGGCGTCGTTGATCTTCACAAAAATAAAGCCGCGGTAGGTTCGCACATTCGGCACCGTGGTCAGGCCCTTGCCCGACTCGCACTCGTGCAGCGCGGTATTTTCGTAGCCGTTCTTCAGCGGTATCGAAAGCAAGGAGCCGTCGGTTTTAAAGGTCCATGCGTGGTAGGGGCAGCGGAAGAATTTACCGGTATTGCCGCAAGGCGCGCTCACCAGGCGCGAGCCTTTGTGCGCACAGCGGTTCATCATCACGCGCACCGAACCGTCGGTGTGTCGCACCACGATCAGGGGCCGTCCACCGATGTCGTTGCTCAGCCAGTCGCCGGGCTTGGGGATCTGGCTGTCGTGGCCGACGTAGTTCCAGGTGTTGGCAAAAAAATGCGTCTGCTCCAGCGCAAATATGTCTTCGTTGATGTACAGGTCGCGGTGCACCCGATCGGGCTGAACCAGCGCACGCACCGCAGCGGGATCGCCCAGATAAGAGGTCATTGGCTGGCAGTTTCCATCTGAAAGGTTGTGGGGTGCTCGGCCGCGTCAGAGA
>JBBAPY010000211.1:0-5427 GCA_040400635.1 Rhodoferax sp. | reverse complement strand
CAAACCCAAGGGCGTGGTTTATTCGCACCGCTCCACGGTGTTGCACACACTGGTGGGCTGCCTGGGCGACTGCTGGGGCTTGCGCAGCGCTGATGTGGTGATGCCCGTCACGCCCATGTTCCACGCCAATAGCTGGGGCATGCCCTATGGCGCGGTGATGACAGGCTGCAAACTGGTATTGCCCGGCCCGCATTTACACCCAGACGATTTACTCGACCTGATGCAGCTAGAGCCACCCACACTTTCGCTGGGGGTGCCCACCATCTGGATGAGCCTGATTCAAACCTACGAGGCTTCGCTGCACCAACAGCCGGGCCGCTGGAAACTGCCCAGCGGTATGCGCAGCCTGGTCGGCGGCGCCGCGGTGCCGGAGTCCCTCATACGCGCGTTTGACAAGCACGGCATCTGGATTCAACAAGGCTGGGGCATGACCGAAACTTCGCCGCTAGCCACGGTGTCCTATACCAAGTCCGAGTTCATCCATGCCGATGCTGACGAGCGCTACCGGCGTGCCGCCATGGCCGGCGTCCCGGTACCACTGGTGGACATCCGCATGCGCGGTGAGGACGGCAAAGACGCGCCCTGGGACGGGCAGGCGGTGGGCGAGATACAAGTGCGCGGCCCCTTCATCACCGGCAGTTACCACGAAGTGCCCATCAGCGAAGACAAGTTTTCTGACGACGGATGGCTACGCACCGGAGACGTGGCCTCCATGGACGCCCACGGCTTTGTTCGCATTACCGACCGCACCAAAGACTTGATCAAGTCCGGCGGGGAATGGATTAGCTCGGTCGATCTGGAAAATGCATTGATGGGACACGCCGATGTCGCCGAAGCGGCGGTCATAGCCATACCGGACCCGAAGTGGAGCGAACGCCCCTTGGCCTGCGTGGTGCCCAAACCGGGCAAGTCACTGGACGGCGCAGCACTCAACGCGCACCTACTCACTTGCGGCTTTGCCAAGTGGCAATTGCCCGAGCGTTACGAAAGCATTGCCGCCGTACCGCGCACTTCGACCGGCAAGTTTTACAAGCTGAAACTGCGCGAGATTTTTCCGGCCTGAAAGCGCATGGCCTTAGCGCCAAGCAAGCTGGCATTTTTAGGATGCCTGGGCCAGGCGTTGAATGTAGACCATCGCTGCGCCAGGCTTGTGACAAGGCGATCCCATACAGAGGGATAATCGCGCACCCACTTGCCCTCAAGAGACGCATTTTTTGTACACGCTCATTGATTTTGCCGACCCCTACGGGGCGCAGGGATTGCATGCCCAATTTAGCCATCCGCTGCACCTTCTAGTTGCAAACAAGCTAGCCGAAGTGCTGCCCCTGTTGCAAGCGGTTTCCGACTATGCGGCGCAAGGTTTGTGGTGCGTAGGTTTTGTGCGCTATGAGGCGGCCCCGGCATTTGACAGTGCATGCCAAGTGCATCCGCCCACCGATGGCTTGCCACTGGCATGGTTTGGGGTTTACCAGCAAGCCCTGCCGCCGGGACCACCGGCTACAGAACCCTTGCCGCCATTGGCCTGGCAGCAAGGCCAGACCCGCGAAGCTTTTGATACCAGCATCCACACCATCCACCAGGCTATCCGCAGTGGCGATGTGTACCAAGTCAACTACACCAGTCCACTGCACGCGAGCCTGTCGCCGGAGACGCAAGAAGCGGCCATGCGCGCCTGGTTCGACGCTTTGCGTCGGGCGCAGCCGGGTGGGTATGCAGCCCATATAGACACGGACCAAGAGACCGTTCTTTCGGTATCACCCGAATTGTTTTTTGACTGGCGGGGTGACCAGCTTCTCATGCGTCCCACGAAAGGCACTGCGCGGCGCGGCAAAGATGCCCAGGACGATGCAGCCCGAGCGGATGCATTGCGCGCATCGCCCAAAGAGCAAGCTGAAAACGTGATGATCGTCGATCTGGTGCGCAATGATATTTCGCGTATCGCCCTGCCCCATAGCGTCAAAGTGCCGCGCCTGTTTCAATTGCAAGCTTTGCCCACGGTCTGGCAAATGACCTCGGATGTACAGGCGCAGACGCGCCCAGGCACCAGCCTGGTGGACGTTTTCAAAGCCCTGTTTCCTTGCGGCTCCATCACTGGCGCACCCAAGCTGCAAGCCATGCGTCTGATCCGGCAATTAGAGCCGCAGGCGCGTGGACTTTATTGCGGAGCGATAGGCGTGGTCCGACCTGGCGGTCATGCCACCTTTAACGTAGCCATTCGCACTATCAGCGTGCACAAGGGAATCGCCCAATGCGGCATCGGCAGCGGCATCACCGCCGATGCCAGCGCGCATGGCGAATGGGATGAGTGGCGTGCCAAGCGCGGGTTTTTAGAGCGTACCAGCCAAGAATTTGAATTGCTCGAAACGCTGGCATTGGACAAGGGCCAATACCGCCACCTGGACTTGCACCTCCAACGTATGCAAAGAGCGGCGCAGCACTTCGCCTATGACTGCAATGCAATTGCAGTAAAGGCCGCTCTGGCGCAACTGGCCGCGCGCTATCCCGAAGGTTTGCATAGGGTACGTTTGCGCTGCAATGCACAGGGCCAGGTAAACGCACAGGCGTTTGCCTTACAGGAAGTCATGCAATCCGTACAGCTACGGCTTGCCAAGTCAGCCATGGAGGAAGCACATAGCGAATTTGTCCGCTTTAAAACTACCCGACGCGCACACTACGATGCTTTCACCCCCACCGACCCGGCGGACTTTGACACCTTGCTGTTTAACGCGGACGGCCAATTGACCGAGTGCACGCGGGGCAATATTGCCTTGCTTATCGATGGCCAATGGCTCACGCCCCCTGTGGATTGCGGCTTGCTCGCTGGCGTCGGGCGCTCTGTGGCGCTGAAAGAAGGCTGGCTGCAGGAAGCCGTGATAAGGGTTCGCCAAGAGTTGCCTAGAGCGCAAGCGCTGCGCTTTATCAACAGTATGCGCGGATGCTTGCCCGCGCACTTGGCATCGCATTAAATTTCAGACTCTTAGAAAACTTAAAGCGTCAGCCTAGCGCTGCGTCTGCGCTCTGTCACGCAAAAGCGCGTGGCCGGTATCGATCATGGGTTGCTCGATCAGGATGTGTAGCACGATGCCCAGCAGCAAGGACAGACTGGCCGCAATACCGAACATGCACAGCAACTGGGGCACCGAGATCATGCGGATGGTCGAGGCATCTGTAGTCTGAAAGGTGAGGATGGCTGCGACCAAGACCATGGGGAAATGAAACAAATACACCGGGAACACGACTTGGGAAAACGGCCGCCAAAGGCCCCAGCCCAAAAAGCCACGCAGTGCTGCGGGGATGGCTACAGACATGCTGCCCAAACCCCGCGCGGGCGCGCCCTGGGATTGTGCAGCCAGCACCAGCAGCAAGACCCCCAGGCAAAACAAATTACGGTGCAAGACCTGGCCCGCAAGATTGAGCCAAGGCGAAAAATGCTGGTAGTACCAAGAGCCCTGCTGATAGGGCGGGAAATAGGCGCACACCAGCGCCAAGGCCGCGCCGCCCAGCACCCAAACCATGCCGCGTGGCGGCGGCGCGGGCAGCCCCGCATCCTGCGTATGGCGCACCCAGGCCCAGATCAGGCCCAAGAGCAAGGGGCCGATGCGGGTATGGGTTTGAAAATACATCACATTGAGAAACAGCTCGGGCGCCACGCGCTGCGGGTGGAAAAGAAAAAACGGCGTTTCGTAGGTGACCGGGTACAGCAGCGCGGTGGCCAGTATGGGCCCAAAGGAGAGCACGAAAAGGCATTGCAAGGCCCTTAGACCAGCCTGCCCCCGCATGCGCATCAGCCAGCCCATCAGCATTGGCAAAACGAGGTAAAACTGCATTTCAATCGACAGCGACCAGCCCACGGGAATGATGTTTTTCATCTGAAAGTTGTCGATGAAAAGCAGGTTGTAGATCAAATTGTCCGCAGCCAGGCCGGGGTTACCCATTGCATAAACCGCGAGGCCCAGCAGAAACAAAGGGTAGATACGGAACAGGCGGCGGATGTAAAAATTGCGCACTTCGATCGTGCCCTTGCGCGCCAACTCACGCATCAGCGCGCCGCCCAACAAGTAGGCACTGACCATAAAAAACACATCTACGGCTTTATCGGTGTTGGCCAGAAAACCCAGCCAGGCCGGCAGTTGCGCTGCAAAAGCGCTGATGCGATCAAAGTCCTTCAACAAAAACATCGCACCGAAAAAGCAATGAAACAGCACAATAGACAGGCTGGCCATACCGCGCAAGCCGTCCACCACCGGATCGTCCTGCGGGCCGCGATGAAACACCCGGTGCAGACCTGCGCGCCATTGGATGCGCTGGCGGTAGTTGGACCACATGCTCAGGACGGCTAGGCCCATCAGTTCACGTCCATCTCAGCTGCCCTTGATGATCCAGGCGAAAGTTTGCCCCTGATGCCATGGGCCTTGGAGGGACAGCCTAGGTTTGGTGCGGAGCGGCCGAACAACATAAAGAGCTAAAGCAATTCGTTGGTGAAAGAGTACCCATGGACACCTAAGGCACAGCCGCGAGGCAGCTGGCACCAGACTGAGCAGGCATGCAGACCCAGTGTAAACGCTTGGTTGCGCCAGTGCGGACAATGGTAGGCCTTGGCCGACCGGAAAGTATGTTTCGGGGTTTGAGGCGGTGACGCTTCAACTGGGCGCGAAGGCTAAGCGCAATTGCCAAAAAGCTAAGCGGCGCTTAGTGCAAAATAGGCGTGTGACTTTGACGCCGCCCTATCGACTCATTGCCCTGGTATACAGCCTGCTATTGACGGCCTTGGTAGGCTGCTCTACGCCAAGCCGGCAAACCGGAAATACCACTCAGCCACCTACTACAAGCCAAGCTGCATTAACGGCACAACGGCAAGAGGTCGTGATGCAAGCCATGGCCATGCTCGATCGCAACTACGTATACAACGGCAAAAAATTGCACACCGGCTTTGACTGCTCGGGCTTGGTGAGCTTTGTTTACAAAGAGTCCGCTGGCGTAGAGCTGCGTGGCAGCGCCGCTGATATAGCCAATAAAACCCGTGTCATTGCGGGCAATGCAGCGGTCCCTGGGGACTTGGTGTTCTTCAATACATTGGGGTCGCCTAACTCGCACGTGGGAATTTACATCGGATCCGGCAAATTCATCCACGCCGCCAATGAGCGCACCGGGGTGCGGATTGACCAGATCACTGCAGAATATTGGGCTAAGCGGCTCGAAGGCTACCGCAGTGTTTTGTAGTATTCATTAATAGTAAAAGCGCGCTGGCTATTTCCGCAAAACGCAGCATGGCGCGCCCGCGATCTATGGGATCACACCCCCAAACCTAAAAAGTCCGCTATGCGCTGAAGTTCCTAGTCCAGGGCCGCCGCAATCACGTGCTAAAACCATATTTAAACCGTATTTAAACCCTATTAAGACCCTTTCAGAACCTTAGAACCTATCAAA
>JBBAPY010000210.1:0-5433 GCA_040400635.1 Rhodoferax sp. | reverse complement strand
CCCTCTTGCGCCGCGTTGTAAAAATCCTTGAGTTGCAGGTCTTCGTCGAAATCGACAAAGTTCTTGCCCTTGGGATGGGCCACGATGGGCCAGGGGTGGCTCGGGCAATGCAGTGGCGCAGGCACAACTGGCGTCTCTTGGCTGCTCGCGAAGCCGCAATGGGCCGCGGCCAGCAGGCCGGCGCGCTGGCCGTCCAGCGCCTTGGCCGCGCTGTCATATACGCCGTTGACGCGCCCGCAGGCAAAAATGCCCGCTGGCAAGGTGGCCGGTACAAACTGCTGCGCGGTATCGGACCAGCCCATGGACGTGCCGGCCTGGTACAGCAAATTGGCGGCAGGGGCGTAGCCCACGCTCATGATCACGCCGTCGCAGGCCAGGTGTTCGCTAGCGCCGGCATCCGCATCACCATGGGCCAGCAGGGGCGCAATAGTCACACCGGTGAGCCGGCGCCCGCTGTCGCCGGCATGGGCTTCGTAAATCGCCCAGCCATCGAGCACGCGCACACCGGCCGCGCAAACGGCCTCACGTGCGGCACAGGCCGGCGCTTGCATGCGCATATCGGCAACAGCGGCGACTTTCACACCCGCGCGCAGGGCATCGAGCACGGCAGTGAAACCTTCGCTGTTGGCCACCAGCGCCACCGCAGTGTGCATGGGACGCACCGCATAGCGGTTGATCAGGCGTTGCGCTGCACCGGCGGTCATGATGCCGGGAATATCGTTGTGGCGGAATACCGCAGGCAATTCGAAGGCTCCGCTGGCTACCACCACGGCCTGGGCCCGCAGCTTGGTCATGCGCTGCGCGTCCACCAGCGCGACCCAGTGATCCGCGTAGTAACCGGCAGCAACCGTGTCAGTGAGCAGGCGGATGAGCGGCTGCGCTGCCACCGCAGCTTGCAGTTCGCGCAATGCGGCCAGTGGCGCGGTATCGGCGCCTAGCTGAAAGCTGGCGCTACCACCGCTGCGGGCGTTTTCGTCTACCACCACGACCTGGGCCCCGGCCCGCGCTGCGTGCAAAGCCGCTTGCAAACCCGAAACGCCGGCGCCGATCACCAGCACATCGCAAAAATCATAGCGTTTGGGCGTGTGCAAGGCCGGTTTCGCCAGATCGAGCTTACCCAGCCCGGAGAATTCGCGGATCACCCGCTCCCATAAGGGGAACAGCATCTTGGTGTGGAAAGCTTTGTAGTAAAAGCCCACCGGTAGAAAACGCGCCAGCAGGCCCATGAAGCGGTTGCGGTCGTTCTCCACGCCCCCGGCGGTATTGACCGCGACCAACTCCATGCCCGCGCGCAGCGCCTCCACGTCGCCGCGGATGTTCATGGCCTGCGGCGTCTGCAGCATCACATTGATGTCATGGTTGGCCAGTGTCAACACGCCGCGTGGGCGGTGGTATTTGAAGGAGCGACCCAGCGTGTGCTGCCCCGCGGCCCACAGGGCGGCGCTGATGCTGTCACCGGCAAAACCGCTGTAGCTACGCCCTTCAAAGCGAAAGGGCAGGACTGCGCCGCGGTCTAACCACTCGCCGGGCTGCGCAGGTAAGCGCATGGAATTACTGCTGGCCATAGAGAAAGGTCTTTTCAATCACATCAGACATGGTGTCACGCACTGCAATAAACCAGGTATTGCTGGGCGTGTGGCACCACCATTCATACTTTATGCCGGGCGCGCCACTTTTGTTGAACACATAGTCCGCCCATTGCGCATCGGTACAGTCGGCCGGCTCCGGCATGGTTTTGCATTCACCCCAGTAAGCGAACTCCGAAATCAGGCGCGGGCCGTTGATGGGGCAGGTCATGATTTTCATGGTGCGTGGGTCTGGTATGTGCCTGCGGGCTGCTTCAATGTCCGACCGAGGCCGCGCCTTTTTCGCCGGTGAGCGCGTAGCGCTCAAAACGGTCAAAAGCAAAGCCTTCAATCAGTGGATGCGCCCGGTCATTGGCCACGGTGTAGGACATGGTTTTGCCGGAAACCGGCGTGGCCTTGAAGCCCCAGGTCCCCCATCCGGCATCCAGATAAAAGCCCTCCACGGGCGTCTTGCCCATGATGGGCGCGAAATCGGGCGTCATATCGGCCATACCCGCCCACTGGCGTACGACTTTGGCTTGCGACAACTGGGGCAGCATCTCGACCATGTGGGCGCTCAGGCTCTCGGTGAAGTCCAGCGTCGAGCGGGTGGAATGCAGCTCGTAGGGGTCCAGCGATGCGCCCATCACCAGTTCGCCGCGCGCGGTCTGGCTGATATAGACGTGCAAGCTGCCCGAGACCAGGATCGGATCGAGCCACTGCTTCATGGGTTCGCTGACCATGGCTTGCAGCGGGTGGATGTAAATGGGGCTACGCAAGTCCAGCATTTTCAGAATGCGCGGCGTGGAGCCAGCTACGGCGCAAAGCACCTTGCCACAGGCGATATCGCCGCGCGAGGTCTTTACGCCGGTGACCCGACCGCTCTGGGTCATGATGTCGAGCACGCGGGTTTGCTGGTGGATTTCGACCCCGCGCATATCGGCCCCACGGCCGTAACCCCAGGCTACCGCGTCGTGCCGCGCAATGGCACCGGGCGCGTGGTACAGGGCACCCAAGATGGGGGCGTGTCCGGCGCAGCTCATGTCCATGGATGGCACCGCTTTCTGGATGAAGTCCGGGTAGACCAGCTCGGAATCGATGCCGTAGTGCTTGTTGACTTCGGCGCGCCAGCGCATGGTGCGCATCGAGGCATCGGTGTGTGCCAGGGTGAAATGCCCGCGCGTGGAATAAAACAGGTTCAGGTCAAAGTCGGTGGAGAGGTCTTGCCACAAGCGCACCGATTCGTCATAAAACTTCACGCCTTCGGGCGTGAGGTAGTTGGATCGGATGATGGTAGTGTTGCGGCCGGTGTTACCGCCGCCGATGTAGCCTTGCTCGATAACTGCCACATTGGTGATGCCATGGTCGCGCGCCAAATAGTAGGCGCTCGCAAGGCCGTGACCCCCTGCGCCGATGATGACTACGTCGTAGCTGGACTTGAGTTGCGCATGCGGTGTAAACATCCGCGGCTCGGGATGTCGGTCCGACATGGCAAATTTGAGTAGTCTCCAAGGCATGAAAATTCTCTAAAGTTCTTGGCGTCAGTATGCATCGAAAATTCTTTGAATGCAACTATTATTCTCTGGAATAAACAAAAACTTCGGAAAAACTATTCAATATCTCCTCGGATGGGGTACACGATCACTGTGACGAAGCGGATCGGAACCTCATGCAAAATGCCGGGTCCGTGAGGAATTTCGCCCCGGAACGTCAGCGAATCACCAGGCACTAGCGTGTAAATTTGCTCGCCATGGCGGTAGTCCATCCGCCCTTCCAGCATGTAAATGAATTCTGTCCCAGGATGCTCAAAGTCCGGGAATACTTCGCCTTGGTTGTCGATAGTGATCAAAAACGGTTCGAAGGTCTTGGTCGGACCTTGGTCGTAGGCCAGCAAATGGTAGGTATGCCCATTTTTGGTACCGCGGCGCACGACTTGCATGCCCTGCCCATTGCGCACGTGCTGGGCTGAGCCGCCCTCAATGCCAAAATCTCTAAACAGCATCGACAATGAAACCCCTAGCGCCGACGCTATGCGCTGCAGTGTGTCTAGGCTGGTTGCGGTCTGCGCGTTTTCAATCTTAGAAAGCATCCCACGGCTGATGCCGGCTCGCTCGGAAACGTCCGCAATCGTCAGGCCGTGACCCAATCGCTTTTCGCGGATGGCCTTACCGAGAAACACTTCTAACGATGCGCTGTTTGTCATAAATTCCAAGCGAATTTTCTTTACTGCGATTGAGTATAGCTTTGCCCCCTTAGGAGCAATCGACTCCTTGAGGGCATCAACACCTGAAGGAGGCAAAGCGCGGACATAGCTGTGCATTTAAACAGTCTAAATTGCATCTGCCTTTGTGGACACCCGATTTCGAATCACATCGGCTGACTGAAGCGCGCTATGACATATCATTTTTTTGCTGTACGCTTTGGCAGGTCTAGTAGAAACCTGCCACCCCAAGCCGACGCGTACAACCCGATGCATAGCACTTAAAGGCCATGAATTGACTGCGCGCGCCCACGGCTTAGACATCCCTACGTTTTGCGGCGCCCTTTTGCTGAGTTTCGTATTTGGGTCCATTCACGCATTTGGGGTTTTGCTTCAACCCTTGCAATTTAGCCTGCAATCGGATCGCGCCAGCGTCAGCTTGGTTTATTCCGTGGCCATTGTGAGTTTGACAATGGGGGTATACGCCAGCGACTATTTGGGTTCGCGTATTTCCAAACGCATGCTTACATTCGCGAGCGGACTTGTAGGTTCCTGCGGTTTGCTGCTTGCGGCCTATGGGCCTGGGCTTCCTAGTTGCCTGCTCGGATACGGGGTGGTCTTCGGTTTTTGCAATGGCCTGGCTTACAGCATGACGCTGGAGCAAGCAGCCGCCTGCGCACCGGCTCAAAGCGGTCTGACGGTTGGCTTGGCTACGGCAGCCTACGGCACGGGTGCCGCAACTTATTCCTACGTTCTCGGTCCGATGGCAACGCAGGAGGGCAGCGCAAGTGCGCTGGTATTGCTAGCCGCGCACATCCTGGCTGCTTGCCTAGTGGCAGGCTGCCTGTTTCACCCCGCAAGAGACGGCTTAGCGCTGGTATCTGAGGTGGATGCCAGCCTATCCAATTCAGAAAAGACGATGGCACGACTATGGCTCATCTACTTTTTTGGGGCCTGCGGTGGACTGATGGCCATCGCACACGGTCCGTCCATTGCCAGCCAGACCGCAGCGACCATGCAAAGCACATCCTGGGCATCCACGTTGATGGCCGTAGGCAGCATTGGCGGCAGCGTGCTAGGCGGGTCATGGATGGCGCGGATCGGTGCCCGAAAGGCTTTGATGATGCCAATTTTGCTCTTGTTGTTTGCACTTGTCGGATTGATTTTGGCCCCACGGCTAGACGTAGTTTTGGGCTTGCAACTTCTGTGCGGCATTGCCTACGGTGCGCTTATCGCCGCAGTACCGGTCATCGTCCGAAACCTGCACGGTGACGCCGCATTCAAAGCTGTCTTCGGCCGTGTGTTTTCGGCATGGGGAATGGCAGGACTGATTGCCCCCGCGGCGGCTGGGTCAATGTACGACGCGACCGGTAATTACACGTCCGCACTAGGGACCGCCATTGCGCTGACTGGCCTGGCTTGCGCCCTAACTTTAGTCAAGCCTAGCGCCCGTTGGCACTGACCTAGCGGTGGTATTTTGAACTGCCAAGTGCCTATCTCGCCTACGGCAGCGGAGCTAAGCGGCCAGGAGCGGCGCTGGTACACGCCAGACTCGCTCCCGCCCAGGAACTCCGGTGATCAAATTAACCCGCGCTGCGCGCAGGGCGCTTTTTCGCATCACGTGGCACAAATACTTTGCCGCCATTGCCGGGTTTGGCAACGCCGGCA
>JBBAPY010000209.1:0-5439 GCA_040400635.1 Rhodoferax sp. | reverse complement strand
CCTGACAGTTTCAACCACCAACTTAAACCTTCAACTACGAACGGGACATCGCCCACAGCATCAGCGCCAGTAAAACTGCATGCTGTGCCCATGTCCAGCGCATGCGCGCACTGTGCCAATAGGGGGTGGAAAACAGCGGACGCAGCAAGTGAAAAATCGCAAAGGCCGGTGTGATGCAAAACCGGCCCAAAGCCGTGCGTTGGGCCCCCAAAAGAAAACGCATAGGCGCGCTGCGGCTAGCAAAGTCCTGCGGATCCAGGTAATTGCTTTCCGGGTCCTGGCCGGGGTAAGTGAGTACTTCGTCGCGGTGGTGCGCCAAATGGCTGATGCGGTAAATTTCAAACGGGTACCACACGGCGATGGGCAGCAGTCCCAGCGCGCGGTTCAGCCAAGCGTGCTGGGTCGGGTGGCCGTGTACCAATTCGTGCTGCAAGCTCATATACCAGGCCGCTAGCAGGACGATCAGCACCAAGGCCCAGGCTGAGGCCTCTGCCCGATACCAGCTCAGGGCGCCCAACCAGCCGCCGTAAATAGCCACACAGACCAGCCAGGTCGGCCATTCCACACCTCTATGGGTATGGGGGTCGAAGTCGGGCGGGGCTAAGAGGGCGTGGCCAGGGGCTGCGGGCATGGGTGAGTTGGTGGTAAGTGGGATGGGCTAGGGCGGGAAAACGGTAGGGCGGCGTGGTGGACACAGGGCGTCAGCGCCGTGTCGCACCGTCTGCGAAAAGCCGGATTGTAAAATTGTCGGCTTTCGTCCCCGGGTCCGGCGGGGGTGTTGAAGTTGTAACCCCGGGCCATGTAGAGGACTACCATGTATAAAAACCTCGCTGCGACAGGTTGCGCCGGTGCGCCCGCTGTCCGCGAAACCCAGCCTGCTCGAATGTCACCTTCACATCGCATGACAGGGCAGGGCTTATGAGCTACCAGGTCAAAGAAATTTTTTACACCTTGCAAGGCGAAGGCACGCATGCCGGTCGGCCTGCGGTGTTTTGCCGCTTTGCCGGCTGCAATTTGTGGTCGGGCCGGGAGCAAGACCGCGCCAGCGCCGTCTGCCGGTTTTGCGATACCGACTTTGTCGGCACCGACGGCACGCTCGGTGGGCGTTTTGACAACGCGGCCGCCTTGGCAGCCCAAATCGCAGCCCTGTGGCCAGCGGGCTTTGCCACGCAGCGCTTTGTGGTGCTGACCGGTGGCGAACCTTTGTTGCAGGTCGATACCGAACTGATTGACGCTTTGCACGCCCAGGGCTTTGAAATCGCGGTAGAAACCAATGGCAGCATCGCCGCGCCCGCGGGTATTGATTGGCTATGCGTCAGCCCCAAAGCCGGCGCGCCTTGGGTACAGCGCCAGGGCCATGAACTCAAACTGGTGTGGCCGCAATCGGGGTTTTCTTTGGCCGATATGCAAGCCATGCAAAGCCTGGCTTTTAGCCACCACCGTTTGCAGCCGCTGGACGACGTGCTGCAAAAACGCAATACCGAAATATGCATAGACCTGTGCCTGCAGCAGCCGGTGTGGAAGCTCAGTATGCAAACCCATAAAGTCACCGGCATCCGCTGAACACCGTTGACCGTGCAGCCCGCCACGCCTATTGAAGAAAGTTCTTCCATGCTCCACACCGCACCCCAAGACTTTTGCATCAGCCAAAAGTTTTTTTTCGACGCCGCGCACACCTTGCGCCGCGAGATAGAGACCGAAGGCAGCTTGCGCGTGCATGGCCACACCTACTACGCCGAGGTCAGCATCGCAGGAGCTCCCGATACGCAATCGGGCATGGTGGTGGACCTGGGCCAGGTGCGCCGGCGCATCGAGGCCTTGCGCCCGCAGCTAGATCACCGCTTGCTGGACGAAGTGCCCGGCCTGGGGCCGGCTACCTTGGAAAACCTGTGTGCCTTTATTTGGCGGGCGCTGGCGGCGGACTTTGCCGGTTTGGCACGGGTGCGTGTTTGGCGCGAGGCGCTGGGCGATAGCTGCACGCTGGAGCGTGCATGAGCGCGCGCGCTTACCGGGCCAGCCTCTTGTGGTTTCCCGACCCGGCGCAGCCGCGCGCACAGTGGGAAGAAGACGGTTTGCTGGTCGTCGCGCCTGATGCGCAGGGCCGCGAAGTGGTGCAAGCCATCGGCGACTGGCGTACTTTGTCGGCGCTGAACTGCCGTTTGCCGGTGGAGCATTTACCCGGGCGCATCATCGCCCCGGGTTTTGTAGATATGCATGTGCATTTCCCGCAGATCAATGTCATTGGCTCACCGGCCGACGGCTTGCTGCCTTGGCTGGAAAACTACACCTTCCCCGAAGAACAGCGCTTTGCCGACCCGGCTTATTGCGCTGAGGCGGCTACTTTTTTTGTCGATGAATTGCTGCGCAACGGCGTGAGCACCGCGCTGGCCTTTGCCACCACACACAGCAGTTCGGTAGATGCTTTGTTTTCCGAGGCGCAGCGGCGCGGCATGCGCCTAGTGACCGGCCTGTGCCTGATGGACCGCCATGCCCCGGCGGCTTTGCTCAACCAGCCGGGCCGGGGGCGCGACGCGGTAGAGCACAGTTTGCTGGAGTCGGAGGAATTGATACAGCAATGGCATGGCAAAGACCGCTTGGGCTACGCCATCACGCCGCGCTTTGCGCCCACCTCCACCGATGCGCAACTGCGCGGCGCGGGCGAACTGGCAGCCCAATACCCCGACGTGTGGATTCAAAGCCATGTGTCCGAAAACCAAGATGAAATCGCCTGGGCGCGGGAGTTGTTTCCAAACTCCAGCAGCTATTTGGCGACCTACGCGGATTTTGGCCTTTTGCGCGAACGCGCGGTCTATGCCCACTGCATCCATTTTGACGAATCCGAGCGTGCGCTGATGCGCAGCAGCGGCGCATCCGCTGCGGTCTGCCCGACCAGCAATTTGTTTTTGGCCAGCGGCTATTTCGATTACGCCGGCGCTGACGCAGCCGGTTTTGCCTACGGTCTGGCCAGCGATGTGGGCGGCGGCACCAGTTTCAGCCCGTTTCAGACGATGTTGGCTGCGTATTACGTGGGCCGCGAAGGTCGCTCTAAAGCCGGTTTATCGCTTTCACCGCAGCACCTGTGGTGGCAACACACCGCAGGCGCCGCCCGGGCCATGGGCTTGCAAGGGGTGGTGGGCAATTTACTGCCCGGCTGCGAGGCGGATTTCGTGGTGCTACAGCCTAAGGCAACCCCTTTGCTGGCGCGCAAAACGAAGCTTGCCAACACCTTGGACGAACTTTTGTTCTCCCTCATCGTCCTGGGTGACGACCGGCTGATCGAGCGCACGGTGCTGGCCGCCACTGTGCCCGAGCGCGCTGGAATGTGGCAGAGCGCCGGGCGGTTTTAAGGCCGCCTTAGCGTCGTAAGCCGCTGCCTACAATAGCCGCAAGCAACCGGAAGATCTATCGTATGAGTATCAAGAGCGACAAATGGATACGCCGCATGGCCGAAAGCACCGGCATGATCGAGCCCTTCGAGCCCCGCCAGGTGCGTGAGGCCGAAGGAAAAAAAATCATTTCCTACGGCACCAGCAGCTACGGCTATGACATCCGCTGCGCACCCGAGTTCAAGGTTTTCACCAATATCCACAGCACCGTGGTGGACCCGAAAAATTTCGACGAAAAGAGTTTTGTTGATTTCCACGACGATGTCTGCATCATCCCGCCCAACAGCTTTGCACTGGCGCGCACCTTGGAATATTTCCGTATTCCGCGCAATGTGCTGACGATTTGCCTGGGTAAATCTACCTATGCGCGCTGCGGCATCATCGTCAATGTCACCCCCTTTGAGCCGGAGTGGGAAGGCTATGTGACGCTGGAGTTTTCCAACACTACGCCGCTGCCGGCGAAGATTTATGCCGGCGAGGGCTGCGCCCAGGTGCTGTTCTTTGAAAGCGACGAAGTTTGCGAAACCAGCTACAAAGACCGGGGCGGCAAATACCAGGGCCAGGTGGGCGTAACCCTGCCCAAAGCCTGAAAAAGCCGCATTTGCGCCGTATCAGGGATAATCCGGCTTGCGCCCCCGGTTCCCGGGGCAACCTGCTATCGGATGGATAGCCACTACTTTTGCTATGCATGCCCGAACAGACTCCTGAAACCGCAGCCTCCCAATCCCCCGATTCCCTGACGACAGACACCCCTGTCATGGCCTTTGCCCAGCTGCAACTGGCCCCGCCCTTGGCCCGTGCGGTGGCCGAAATGGGCTACGAATCCATGACGCCTATCCAGGCCCAGGCCATCCCCGTGGTGATGACCGGCAAAGACGTGATGGGCGCCGCCCAGACCGGCACCGGCAAAACGGCGGCCTTCTCGCTGCCCTTGCTGCACCGCCTGCTCAAGCATGAAAACGCCTCCACCTCGCCCGCCCGCCACCCGGTACGCGCCTTGGTGCTCTTGCCCACCCGCGAGCTGGCCGACCAGGTAGCCCAGCAAGTCAAGCTCTATGCCAAATACACGCAGCTGCGCAGTGCCGTAGTGTTTGGCGGCATGGACATGAAGCCGCAAACCGCCGAGCTCAAAAAAGGCGTTGAAGTGCTGGTGGCGACCCCTGGCCGTTTGCTGGACCACATTGAGGCCAAAAATGCGGTGCTCAACCAGGTGGAATATGTGGTGCTGGACGAAGCCGATCGCATGCTGGACATCGGCTTTTTGCCCGATTTGCAGCGCATCCTGAGTTACCTGCCCAAGCAGCGCACTACGCTTTTGTTTTCGGCCACCTTTTCGCCCGAAATCAAGCGCCTGGCCAATAGCTATTTGCAAGACCCCATCACCATCGAAGTGGCGCGCTCCAATGCCACTGCTTCGACGGTGGAGCAGCACTTTTACAGCGTGGGCGAAGACGACAAGCGCCGCGCGCTGCACCATGTGATTCGCAAGCACCAGCTCAAGCAAGCGTTTGTGTTTGTCAACAGCAAACTGGGCTGCGCCCGCTTGGCGCGTTCGCTGGAGCGCGAAGGCCTCAAGACCACGGCTTTGCATGGCGACAAAAGCCAGGACGAGCGCCTCAAAGCGCTGGAAGCCTTCAAAAGCGGTGAAGTCGATTTACTGGTCTGTACCGATGTGGCCGCGCGCGGGCTCGATATCAAAGACGTGCCCGCCGTATTCAACTTTGACGTGCCCTTTAACGCCGAGGACTATGTCCACCGCATTGGCCGTACCGGCCGCGCGGGAGCTTCCGGTCTGGCCGTGAGTTTTGTCGGCGGTAAAAACGATGCGCGCCTGGTGGCCGATATCGAAAAGCTGATCAAGACCAAGATTGAACTCGAAGCCATCGAGTTTGAAGAGGACGGCCCCGCTGCGGGTCAAGGCCGCATCAACGACGGCCGGCGCATGTACCAGGACGAGGCCCGTGACGATTCGCGCCGTGCCCCGCGCAGCAGCGAGCGCGGCGGTTTGCGCGATATCGCGCACGAAGGCCAGTTTGCCCGGCCCGCCCGCGAC